>NZ_JBELMH010000031.1:0-9630 GCF_042096055.1 Citreimonas sp.
AATGAACCAAACCGCCCGCATATCTCTTCAGATACCGACAATGTCAAAAAACGTGCCGACACAAACATACGAACTGCGTCAAAGTAGCGACGCAACCCGCCTTCATGCCGACTGGAGTGAACTGCGACCCGTGGGCCGCTGCCCGCCCGGCGATGCCTCAGCGCCGCCGGTGAGGGGTTATCTACGGATGGGTCGGCCGAGTCGCAAGCACAAAAAACCGCCCCCGGGCGATTTTTTCCGAAGCAGTCCCCTGCCCCGGTCACACCCCCCATATCTTGTGAGTGTGACGCGGCTTTGACACTACCCTGCGGCGGTGACCCGTCAAGGTTGATCGCGGCTGCGTCCCCTCTCCGACGCATGTCCAACGCGCTGCGCGCCCAATTTTCGCGCGTCGCCCGCGTCCGCGTGGCGCGCGCAGGGGAACAGCACCGCCGGAAGCGTGTTGATCCATCATGGAACGCTTTTTCGCCATACCGGCCGCTGCGCCCCGCGGGGACTGCCGATGACGTGGTCCTTCGACGCCTTCGCCGGACTTGCCGCGCGGGCCGCCACAGCCGCGGGCTTTCCCGACGACCGTGCGCAGACCTTCGGACGGGCCGCCGCCGTGCACATGGCCCGGGGCGGAGACTCGGGCGCGATCGCCGAGGCGCTGCGGGATCCGGCCGACAGCCCGATCCTGCGCCTGCCGCTGCTCATGCACGATCTGATGCGCGCCGCGCAGATCTCCGGGCCAAGCGTGGCGCTTTCGGTGCTGCCGGCGGACCGCGCGCTGGCGCCGGACTATGCCGAACTGCTGCCCGTCACGCTACGCGACGTGACCATCCGGTCGGGGACCGAAAAGGGCCCGGCGCAGTTGCGGGCGACCGTGACCGAGGATGTGGCGGAAGAACCCGACGCGAAGGGCATCGACGTGCCCGACGACCTTGTCGAGACGCTCAGCCGGCTGGCCGAGCGAGAGCAGGACGCGCCCGCCGCGCCGTGATCAATCGTCGAGGGTACGCGCCTCGTCGACCAGCATGACGGGAATGCCGTCGCGGATCGGGAAGGCCACGCCGGCGCGCTGGCTGATCAGCTCCTGCCGCTCGGCGTCGTAGCGCAGACCTTCGTGCGTCACCGGGCAGATCAGCGCCTCGAGCATCCTGCGGTCGAACGTGGCACTCATTGCATCCGGTCTCCCTCGCCGCCGCGCATGGCGTATTCCATCAGCGTCACCAGCGTCTCGCGCCGGGTCGACAGCGACGGCGCCTCGAGCAGGGCCTGCTTGTCCTCGGGGCTGAAATCCAGAAGCATCGACAGCGAGTTGATCAGCAATTCGTCGTCGGCGTCGCGCAGCGTCTCCCAGTCGGCAGACAGGTCGCGCGCCTTGAAGTAGCGGTCGAGCCGGCTGAGGAAGCGGTCGCGGTCGAAGGACGTGTCGTGCTCGACCGGGTCGAGGTCGCGCTCAAACCCGTCCCAGGCCACGGCGCAGCGACGATAGGGCGTGAAGCCGTCGATCTCGTTGACGACGCGGAATCGCGACATCCCCGAGAGGGTGATCATGTAGCGGCCGTCCTCGGTTTCCGAGAACTGCGTCAGCCGACCGGCGCACCCGATACGCTGCAGGCCCTTTTCCGAGCGGCCGGGCACGGCGACCGGTTGCACCATGCCGATCAGCCGCGTGTCGGTCTTCATGCAATCGTCCAGCATCGCCAGGTAGCGCGGCTCGAAGATGTGCAGGGGAAGCCGGGCGCGCGGCAGAAGCAACGCACCCGGCAGCGGAAAGATCGGGATGGTACCCGGCAGATCGGTCATGCGCTTCATGGGAAGGCAGCTAGCCCGTGCGGGGATTCAGGCAAATATCATCGAGCTCAGACGGCGGCGGCCTTTCAGGGCCACCGGGTCGTTGGGCTTGAGCGCCTCGAAGATCGTCGTCAGCTGCGCCTTCGCGGCGCCGTCGTTCCACTCGCGGTCGCGGCGGAACAGCTCGAGCAGGTGATCGACGGCCTCCTGCGCATCCCCCTTGGCGTAGAGCGCCTGCGCCAGGTCGTAGCGCGCCTGATGGTCGTCGGGATCGGCCTCGACCTTGGCGGTCAGCTCGGCCACCGGGCCCACGCCCGCGGCCTGCTTGGCCAGCTCGATCTGCGCGTGCACGGCCTCGAGCTCGGGCGCCTTGGCGATCTCGGCGGGCGCGCCGTTCAGGATCGCCTCGGCCTGCTCCATGTCGTCCATCGCCAGGTGCGCGCGCACCAGCCCGGCATAGGCGCGGGCGTTGTGCTCGTCCTCGCCCACGATCGCGGCGAAGACCTGCGCGGCATCGGCCGCGGCGCCCTGATCCAGCATCTCCTCGGCGGTGGTCAGCGCCTCGTCCAGACCGCCGTCGTCACCGGCCGCACCGCCCGCGGCCTGCACCACGCGGTCGATGAACGCCTTCAGCTCGGACGCGGGCACCGCGCCTTGGAAGCCGTCGACCGGTTGGCCCTGCCAGAAGGCGTAGACCGTGGGGATCGACTGGATGCGCAGCTGGCTCGCGATCATCTGGGCCTGGTCGACATTGACCTTGACCATCTTCACCGCGCCCTTGGCGTCGCGCACCGCCTGCTCGAGCGCGGGGCCCAGCGTCTTGCACGGGCCGCACCAGGGCGCCCAGAAGTCGACGATCACCGGCACCTCGTTCGAGGCATCGACCACCGCGCTCATGAACTCCGCCTCGGTGATGTCCCGGATCAGATCGCCCGCATCGGCCTGCGTCTTGCCGCCGCCCAGTTCCAGCATGTCGTCCTCCGCCCTTTCGGTTCATGCGGGGGCCCGCCCCGCCGCGGTAAATTCCGCTGTTAGATGGCGCAGCGGGGCCTGCGATGCAAGGCCCGCCTGCCCGCTCGATCGTTGCGCGAACACGCCCGCGGGGCAGCGGGCGGTCGCCCTACAGGTCGAACGTCGCGAAGACCGGCGCGTGGTCCGACGGCTGGTCCCAGCCGCGCACCGACCGCAGGATGCGGCTGGAATGCGCGGCGCCCGCGATGTCCGGGCTGGCCCAGACATGGTCCAGCCGGCGGCCCTTGTCGGCCGCGTCCCAGTCGGGCGAGCGGTAGGACCACCACGAATAAAGCGGCCCCTCGGGGATGTCGGCGCGCGTCACGTCCACCCAAGACCCCGCCTCCTGCGCGGCGTTCAAGTGGTCGACCTCGATCGGCGTGTGGCTGACCACGCGCAGCAGCTGCTTGTGCGACCACACGTCGTCCTCGCGCGGCGCGATGTTGAGATCGCCCACCAGGATCGCCTTCTCGGGCCGGCTGTCGCGGAAATGGTCGCGCATCTCCGAAACGTAGTCGAGCTTCTGGCCGAACTTCTCGTTGATCGTGCGGTCGGGCTTGTCGCCGCCCGCGGGCACGTAGAAATTGTGCACCGTCACGCCGTTCTCCAGCTCGGCCGCGACGTGGCGCGCGTGGCCCAGGCCCGCAAAGTCGAAGCTGCCGGTCTCGCGCAGCGGGATCTTCGACAGGATCGCCACGCCGTTATAGCCCTTCTGCCCGCGCGCCACCCGGTGCACGTAGCCCAGTGCCTCGAAGGCCTCGACGGGGATCTTGTCCACCGGGCTCTTGCATTCCTGCAGGCACAGCACGTCCGGCGCCTCCTCGCGCAGCAGCCGCTCCACCAGCCCCGCGCGCAGGCGGACCGAGTTGATGTTCCAGGTGGCAAGCGTGAAGGGCATGGGAATCCTCGTGGCTGAATGGCGCGCGTCAGGGGCGGGTTTGGCCGCGCGCGCCGGCCCGGTCAACCCGGCACGTCCGCGCGCTCAAACCTCGGGGAACGGATCGTCGTCGTATCCCACGCCGACCAGCGCCAGCCCACCCGGCGGACAGACCGGCCCGCAGGCCGCGCGATCCCGCGCCGCCAGCGCCGCAGCCACGTCGCCCGGCGCCCAGGCGCCCGCGCCCACGCGTTCGAGCGTGCCCACGATCGACCGCACCTGGTTGTGCAGGAACGACCGCGCGCGCAGGAAGAACTGCACCTCGGGCCCGGCCGGGCCGTGGGTCTCGGTCACGGTTATCTCGTCCATCGTCTTCACCGGCGATTTCGCCTGGCACATCGTGGACCGGAACGTGGTGAAGTCGTGCGTCCCCAGCAGGTGCGCGGCGCCCTCGCGCATCGCGTCCACGTCCAGCCGGTGGTTCACCCGCCAGACCTGCCCCGCCTCCAGCGTCGCCGGCGCGCGCCGCATCAGCAGCCGGAACAGGTAGCGCCGCTCGTTGGCCGAGAACCGCGCGTGCCAGTCGTCGGCCACGCGCGCCGCGGCCCGGATCGCGACCGGCGCGGGCTTGAGGTGGTAGTTCAGCGCCTCGGACAGCCGGAACGGGTCCAAGTCCCTGTCCATGTCGCAATGCGCCACCTGCCCGCGCGCATGCACGCCCGCATCCGTGCGCCCGGCGGCGGCGATGGTGTGGTCGCGCTTCTCCAGCCGCGCCAGCGCGTCCTCGATCGCGCCCTGCACCGACGGGCGGTCGGCCTGGCGCTGCCAGCCGCTGAACGGCCGACCGTCATATTCAACCAGAAGCGCGTAGCGGGGCATGGCGCGGCTTTACCGCTCCTCTTGCGCCCCCGCAATGGCCGCCCCCGAAATGCCCGCTCTGGCACCCGCGCGCCGCCACGCCTATGTTGCCCCAAACCTGCCACGGGAGACGCCATTGGTCATCGGAACCATCGCCGACACGCTCACCCGCGGGGTCGAGTCCGTGACCGGCACCGTCTCGGGCGCCTTCGCCGAGCCCACGGTGCGCCTTGGCGTCACGGGCCTGTCGGGCGCGGGCAAGACCGTGTTCATCACCGCGCTGGTGGCCAATCTTCTGGACCGCGGGCGGATGCCGCAGCTCGTCGCGCAGGCCGAGGGGCGCATCCTGTCGGCCTACCTGCAGCCGCAGCCCGACGACACGATCCCCCGCTTCGACTACGAGACGCACCTCTCCCAGTTGACCGCCGACAGCCCGCGCTGGCCCGACGGCACGCGCGCGGTCAGCCAGCTGCGCCTGTCGCTGCGCCTGCGCCCCGCCGGGCTGCTCGCCGGCCTTCAGGGGCCCCGCACGGTGCATCTCGACATCGTCGACTATCCCGGCGAATGGCTGCTCGACCTCGGGCTGATGGACAAGACCTACGCCCAGTGGTCCGAGCGCATGCTGGCCCGCCTGCCCCACCGTCCAGGCGGCGCGACGGTGGCCGAGGCCCTGCGGGCCGAGAACGCGCACGCGCCCTTCGACGAATCCCGCGCGCGCATCCTGGCGCAGCACTACACCGCCGCCCTGCACGAGGCGCGCCGCGCCGGCTTTTCCGACTGCTCGCCCGGCCGCTTCCTGCTCCCGGGCGAGATGGAGGGCAGCCCCGCGCTGACCTTCGCCCCGCTGCCGCCCGACGCGGACGCCCCGCGCAAGTCGCTCTGGCGCGAGATGGAGCGCCGCTTCGAGGCCTACAAGCGCCGCATCGTCAAGCCGTTCTTCCGCGACCACTTCGCCCGCATCGACCGGCAGGTGGTGCTGGTCGACGCGCTCGGCGCGATCCACGCCGGCCCCCAGGCGCTCGAGGACCTGCGCGCCACGATGGCCGACATCCTCACCGCCTTCCGCCCCGGCGCCAACGCCTTCCTCAGCCAGATCTTCCGCGGCAAGCGGGTCGAGCGGATCCTCTTCGCCGCCACAAAGGCCGACCACCTGCACCACTCGCAGCACGCCCGCCTCAGCGCGATCATGGAGGCGCTGACCCGCGACGCCCGCGACCGCGCGCGCTTTTCCGGGGCCGAGACTCAGTCGATGGCCATCGCGTCCCTGCGCGCCACGACCGAGGCGACGCTGCCCCACAAGGGCGACGTCCTCGACGTCGTACAGGGCACGCTGCTGGACGCGGACAACACGCGCGGCAAGCAGGCCGCCTTCTACCCCGGCGCGCTGCCCGACGACCCCGCCCGCCTGCTCGGCCCCGCGCGCGAGGGTGCCGATGCCTGGCTGGACGAGGATTACGCCATCATGCGCTTCGCCCCGGCCCGCCTGACGCTCAAGCCCGGCGAGGGCCCGCCGCATATCCGCCTCGACCGCGCCGCGCAGTTCCTGTTCGGAGACCGGCTATGAGCGCCCTGCTGCGCCCGGCGCTGTCGACCGACGCCGGCGCCGTCGGCGCCATCCTGTCCGAGTTCATCGACACCACCGACTGGATGCCGCGCGTGCACACCCGCGCGCAGGACCTCGCCCACGCCGCCATGCTGATCGAACGCGGCTGGGTCACCGTCGCCGACGCAGGGCACGTGGTCGGCTTCATCGCCCGCGACGGGGCCGAGATCCACGCGCTCTACATCACCGGACCGTCGCGCGGCCGCGGCGTCGGCGCGCGCCTGCTGGACGACGCGCAGGCGCGCGCCGACCGGCTGGGCCTGTGGACCTTCGCCGCAAACGACGGCGCACAACGCTTCTACGAACGCGCGGGCTTTCGCCCCGCGGGCGGCACGCAGGGCGACAACGACGAAGGCCTGCCCGACATCCGCTACCTGTGGGAAAGGCCCGCACCATGAGCGACGACACACGCGACACCGCGAAGGCACGCCGCGCCGGCCCGGTGCTGATCGACCTCGACAGCGACGCGCCCTCGCCCGCCGAGGCGCCGCCTATCGCCGACGAGGACCCCGCGCCGCGGGGCACCGCGATGACCACCGCCGCCGCACTCGCCGCGCGCCGCCCGTCGCGGCTGGCGCGCTGGTTCTGGCGGCTCGCGGGCGCGCTGGTCGCCACCATCGTGTCGGTCGCCGCGTGGGAATTCGCCACCGGCCTGATCGAGCGCACGCCGCTGCTGGGCTGGGCGGTGACCGCGCTGATCGGCGCCTTCGCCGCCGTGTGCCTCGCGCTCGCCATCAAGGAAATCGCCGCCATCGCCCGGCTGGGCAAGGTCGACGCGCTGCACCACGCGGCCCTGACCGCGCGCGGCAGCGACAGGCCCGACGACGCGCGCCGCGTCTCGCGCGATCTCGCGCGGCTCTACGCCCATCGCGACGACACCCGCTGGGGCCGCCAGCGCCTGGCCGAGCGCGAGACCGAGCTGTTCGACGCCACCGCCGTGCTGGACCTCGCCGAACGCGAATTGCTCACCCCGCTCGACGCCGCCGCACGGGCCGAGGTCGAGGCCGCCGCGCGCCAGGTCGCAGCCGTCACAGCACTGGTGCCGCTCGCCTTCGCCGACGTGGCCGCGGCGCTGTCGGCCAACCTGCGCATGATCCGCCGCATCGCCGAGATCTACGGCGGCCGCTCGGGCACGCTGGGGGCATGGCGGCTGACTCGGGCGGTGATGTCGCATCTCGTGGCCACCGGCGCCGTCGCCGTGGGCGACGATTTGCTCGAGCCTGTGCTCGGCGGCTCGGTCCTCGCCCGCGTGTCGCGCCGCTTCGGCGAGGGGCTGGTAAACGGCGCGCTCACCGCGCGCGTCGGCGTCGCCGCGATCGAGGTCTGCCGCCCGCTGCCGTTCCACGCCTTGCCCGCGCCGTCGGTGCGCGGCATCGTCCGACGTGCGCTGACCGGCCTCGGCGGCTCGCGCTGACGCGGCGCCGGGGCCCACCTGCCAGGGAGGGTTCCCATGCGCCTGTCCGAACACGGCCACAGCCAGGACGAGATCGACCGCCGCCTCGCCGACCCGCCCGGCCGCGGCTACCTGCGCGACGCGGTCTACGGCGCCATCGACGGCGCGGTGACCACCTTTGCCATCGTCGCGGGCGTCGCCGGCGCGGGGCTGTCGCCCTTCGTGATCGTGGCGCTCGGCCTCGCCAACGTGCTGGCCGACGGATTCTCCATGGCCGCGGGCAATTACAGCGGCACCAAGGCCGAGCTTGACCAGGTCCGCCGCCTGCGCCGGTTCGAGGCCCGCCACATCGCCCGCCACCCCGAGGGCGAGCGGCGCGAGCTGCGCGCCATCCTCAAGGCCAAGGGCCTCTCCGGCGAGACGCTGGATTCAGCCGTCGACCAGATCGCCGCCAACCAGGAGATCTGGATCGACACGATGATCGAGGGCGAATACGGCCTCGGCAGCACCGACCCGCACCCGACGCACGCGGCCCTCGTGACCTTCGCGGCCTTCCTCGTCGCGGGCATGGTGCCGCTGCTGCCGTTCCTCGCCGGCATCGCGGACGCGTTCACCCTGTCGGTCTGGCTGACGCTGGCCACGTTCTTCGGCATCGGCGCGATCAAGGCGCGCTGGTCGCTGACCGCGTGGTGGCGCTCGGGGCTGGAAACGCTGGCGATCGGCGGCCTCGCGGCGGGCATCGCCTACGCCGTGGGGACGCTTTTCAACGCCTGATCCGGGGCGCGTTGCGGGGCCATGTGCTAACGCAAGGTTAATTCGTCTCTGCAAGCCATTGATTTTTCTAGGCCGCCTGCCTGTCCCATCGTGGGACACTCAGGCGCAGCCCCCCTATGGACCCGTGCCGCCGCCGGGCCTATAACCCCCGCAGCATGACACGGGCTTCGATCATTCTTCGAATTACCGGCCCGGCGCTCTGATCCCAGAGCCGCCGGGATAAGGCGCATGGACTGCCCGCGCCGCCCCTTCTGCCCAATTCAAAGCCCCCGAGGATCCCCGCGATGCCCGCCGAGACGCCCGATTACAAAGACACGCTGAACCTGCCCAAGACCGACTTCCCGATGCGCGCCGGCCTGCCCAAGCGCGAGCCCGGCTGGCTGGCCCGCTGGGACGAGATCGGCGTCTACCAGAAGCTGCGCGAGAAAGCCGCCGAGGCCGAGGCGGCGGGCACGCCCCGCCCGCCCTTCACCCTGCACGACGGCCCTCCCTACGCGAACGGCCACCTCCATATCGGCCACGCGCTGAACAAGACGATCAAGGACATGATCGTCCGCAGCCACCAGATGATGGGCCATGACAGCCGCTACATCCCCGGCTGGGACTGCCACGGCCTGCCCATCGAATGGAAGATCGAGCAGCAGTACCGCGAGAAGGGCCAGGACAAGGACCAGGTCGACATCGTCGACTTCCGCCAGGAATGCCGCCGCTTCGCCGAGCACTGGATCGACATCCAGCGCGAGGAATTCAAGCGCATCGGCATCACCGGCACGTGGGACCGGCCTTACCTCACGATGGACTTCCGGGCCGAGCGCATCATCGCCGAGGACTTCCAGAAGTTCCTGATGTCCGGCGTGGTCTACCAGGGCTCGAAACCCGTCATGTGGTCGCCGGTCGAGAAGACCGCGCTGGCCGAGGCCGAGGTCGAGTACCACGACCACAAGAGCCACACGATCTGGGTGCCCTTCCCGGTCGTGTCGGGCGGCGACGCGCCCATCGCCGACGGCGAGGACGACGACTGGGCCGGCGCGGACCAGAGCCTCGCCGCCGCCGACCTGATGGGCGCCAAGGTGGTGATCTGGACCACCACGCCCTGGACCATCCCGTCGAACCGCGCGGTCGCCTACAACCCCGACATCGACTACGGCCTCTACGAGGTCACCGGCCGGCCCGAGGAATGCTGGGCGCAGGTCGGCGACCGCTACGTGATCGCCGACACGCTGGCCGCCGAGGTGATGGGCAAGGCGCGGCTCGACGACGGCATGTGGCGGCGCGTCCGCGCCGTGACCCCGGTCGAGCTGTCGACCATGACCATGGCCCACCCCCTGCGCGGCG
>NZ_JBELMH010000031.1:9730-12365 GCF_042096055.1 Citreimonas sp.
AATGGCGGGCTGCTCGCCCGCGGACGGATGACGCACAGCTACCCGCATTCCTGGCGCTCGAAGGCGCCGGTCATCTACCGCAACACGCCGCAATGGTTCGCCGCGATCGACCGCGCGGTCGGCGACGGGCAGGACACCTACGGCACCACGATCCGCGAACGCGCCCTGCGCTCGATCGACGAGCTGGTGACCTGGACACCGAAGACCGGCCGCAACCGCCTGCACTCGATGATCGAGAACCGGCCTGACTGGGTCCTGTCGCGCCAGCGCGCCTGGGGCGTGCCGCTGACCTGCTTCACGAAGAAGGGCGCGCTGCCCACGGACGAAGACTTCCTGCTGCGCGACCCGGCCGTGAACCAGCGCATCCTCGACGCGTTCGAGACCGAGGGCGCCGACGCCTGGTACAAGCCCGGCGCCAAGGAACGCTTCCTCGGCAACGACCACGACTCCGAGCAGTGGGAACAGGTCTTCGACATTCTCGACGTGTGGTTCGACAGCGGCTCGACCCACGCCTTCGTGCTGCGCGACCGCGAGGACGGCACCGTGGACGGCATCGCCGACGTCTACATGGAGGGCACCGACCAGCACCGCGGCTGGTTCCATTCGTCGATGCTGCAGGCCTGCGGCACGATCGGCCGCGCGCCCTATCGCAACGTGGTGACGCACGGCTTCACGCTCGACGAGAAGGGCAACAAGATGTCCAAGTCGCTGGGCAACATCACCGCCCCCGAGGAGGTGATAAACCAGTACGGCGCCGACATCCTGCGGCTCTGGGTGGCGCAGGCGGACTACACCGCCGACCAGCGCATCGGGCCCGAGATCCTGAAGGGCACCGCCGACGGCTATCGTCGTCTGCGCAACACGCTGCGCTTCATGCTGGGCGCGCTGGGGCATTTCCGCGAGGGTGATCGCGTCGACGCCGCGGACATGCCCGAACTGGAACGCTGGGTGCTGCACCGCCTGGCCGAGCTCGACGACGTGGTGCGCAAGGGCTACGCCGCCTTCGACTTCCAGGGCGTGTTCCAGCAGTTGTTCAACTTCTGCACGGTCGAGCTGTCGGCGTTCTACTTCGACATCCGCAAGGACGCGCTCTACTGCGACGGCGACACGGCCCGCCGCCGCGCCGCACGCACGGTGATGGACCTCCTGTTCCACCGCCTGACCACGTGGCTGGCGCCGATCCTGGTCTTCACCACCGAAGAGGTCTGGCTCGAGCGCTTCGGCGAAAACGCGGGCTCGATCCACCTGCAGGACATGCCGCACACGCCCGCAGATTGGCGGGACGAGCCGCTGGCCGCCAAGTGGGCGATGGTGCGCCGCGCGCGCCGCGTGGTGACCGCAGCGCTCGAGGTGCAGCGCACCGACAAGGTGATCGGCGCCAGCCTCGAGGCCGCGCCGGTGGTCCACGTGCGCGAGGCCGAGATGCTGGAGGCGCTGCGCTCGGTCGCGTTCGAGGACGTGTGCATCACCTCGGACATCCAGCTGACCGGCGACCCGATGCCGTCCGAGGCGTTCCGCCTGCCCGAGACCGAGGGCGTCGGCGTCGTCTTCGAGCGGGCCGAAGGCGACAAGTGCCAGCGCTGCTGGAAGATCCTGCCGGACGTGGGCCGCCATGCGCATCCCGGCACTTGCGCGCGTTGCGACGCCGCGCTGGAATCGACGGAGGCCGCGCACGCCGGCTGACAACGCCGGGGGCCGCGAGGCTCCCGGCCCCGGCCGCTCAAAGCCTTCGAAAACGAAAAACGCCCGCCAATGGCGGGCGTTGTCGTCTTCGCGTCCGGCCGGTCTTAGCGGCGGATGCCCAGGCGCTGGATCAGCTCGCGGTAGCGGCCTTCGTCCTTCGCGCGCAGGTAGTCCAGCAGCTTGCGGCGCTGTGCGACCAGCTTCAGAAGGCCACGGCGCGAGTGGTTGTCCTTCTTGTGCGTCTTGAAGTGCTCGGTCAGCGTCGCGATGCGGTTGGTCAGGATCGCGACCTGCACCTCGGGGGAACCGGTATCGCCCTCTTTCGTGGCGAAGTCCTTCATGACGCGCTGTTTTTCTTCGGCAGTGATCGACATCGGGGATCTCCTTGTCAGGTTCGAGTGACGGCACGAGCCGGGATGTCGTCCAGCAAGGCCCAGAAAAGTCGCGCAACCGTGTGTCCGGCCGACGCGAAGCCGCAGCGTGCAGGTCGCACGACGCGGATGCGTGCAGTTAGACGATTCGGCTGCGCGGCGAAAGAGGTTTCGCGCCGCTATCCGGCCAGCAGCAGGCCGGCCTCGGCCTCGCCGATCAGCACCAGGTCGGCGAGCGCGGGCGCGTCGGCCGTGGCCAGCACCGACACGACCGCGCCGTCTATCAGGATCTCGGTCCGGGTCGGGTCGTCGGCACTGGCGCGCAGTTCGACCTGCGGCGCCTCGGCGGCGCTGTCGTCGTAGAGGATGACGATCCGGTCCTCGTCCGGGTCGAAATCCATCAGCTGCGCGGCACATGGGTCCTCGATCCCCTCGGCAGGCGCCTGCAGCCAGTCGCCCAGCATGATCAGGTCGGCGCCCGCGCCGCCGGTCAGCACGTCGCCGCGCCCCGCGACCAGCGTGTCGTCGCCGTCGTGACCGTTGAGGTAGTCGACCGCCGGCGCGTCGCCGTCGTCCTGGCC
>NZ_JBELMH010000031.1:12465-29519 GCF_042096055.1 Citreimonas sp.
CAGCCGGTCGTCGCCGCCCTGCCCGTGCAGCGTGTCGTCGTCGGCGCCGCCGTCCAGCCAGTCGGCACCGTCACCGCCGGCAAGAGAATCGTCGCCGTCGAGGCCGGACAGCACGTCGTCGCCGCCATGCCCGCCTAGCACGTCGTGGCTGCCGCCGCCGACGATCGAATCGGCGCCGTCGCCCCCCTCCAGGATCAGCGGGATCGTCGTCGACAGATCGTGCGGCCAGTCGCCCGAACCTTCGCCGGTCGCGGCATCGTCCGCGGCGTCAAGCCAGCTCGCGCCAGTATCGGACCAATCCGCGTCTGGCGCGTCGTCGGGCCATTGATCGTCGGGTAATCCGTCACCGGCCGCGCCGTCGTCGTCAGACCCGTCCGTCGCGCCATCCATGAAATCGAGGATGCCGAGCTGCGCCAGAAGAGAGGTGTTGCCGGACCCGCCGCTTTCTTCGGGCTCGTCGTCTTCGCCCTCGGGCGCGGTGGCGAAATCGTCGTCGTCGTCCTCACTGGATCCCGCGGAAAGCGCCACGAAGGATCCCGCGGCCAAGGCACTGAGCAATCCGGCAAACAAAAGCATCGGCACACACCCTTAACAAATGATGCATGATCCCCGAGCTTTCGTTCGAAATCAACGTCTTTCGCGAACGAGGGTAAACCGTGACGCCGCCGCGGGGTGCTCAGTCCGGCCGGATGGTCTGGATCTCGCTGATCACCTGCGTCGCGAAAGCGCCGAGGATCGGGATGAACTCGACCTGCGACAGAAGCACAACGAGCACCGAAACCAGGCTCGACGCGCCGATGACCGTGCCCAGGCCGAACGCAAGGCCGCGCAGGAACTGGAACCACAGCAGCCGCGTCGTCGAGTTGTGGATGCGCACGAAGCGGTGGCTGTTGAGGCGCGCGAACTCGGCCCGAAGTGCGCGCATGTCGCGCGCCAGGTCGATCTCGGCCTGCCGGTCATTGTGCTTGTGCATCGGCGCCTCAGGCATCGGCCGGCTCCGGCAGCTCGAACGGCAGCAGCGGCGCGTCGTTGCGCACATAAAGCGGATGGCGCGGATGCCCGTCGCGGGTCAGGCCTAGGTGGCGCACGTCGCCGCGCAGCAGCGGTGCGACCTGCGCCGCGCGGCCGAGGAACGCGCCGTGCACGCCCCAGGCGGCGATGGTCAGCGCGGCACGACCCGACCAGTCGCGCAGCAGCGCGTCGGTCTCGGGTCCGACGGGTTCGCCGGCGCGGCGCAGGTCCGAGGGCCGCGTCGCGCGCCAGGCGAACAGGTTCGCGATGCGCACGCCGCCGAACCCCAGCCGCGCGGCGCGGCGCTGGCACCGCTCGATCGTTGGATCGTTGCGCTCTTCTGTGGCGCTCGAAGGGTTGAGCATCACGAAAAGCACCTCGTCCCCGGACGGGTCCCAGGTGCGCCGCAGCCCGTAGCGATAGTGCATGCAGGGTGAATAATAGGCCGCGCTCGTCTGCGCATCCCCGGTAAACGTGCGTTCGATCATGCGTCAAGGGTGGGGCAACCGCGGACAGTTGACAAGTCGCGGACGTCCCTGCCCTATCGCGGCGCCTTGAACCGCAGCAGGAATGACCCGATGGACATCGCGATGATCGAAGCCGCAGCAGGCCGCCTTGCGGGGCACGCGCTGCGCACGCCCCTGCTTCACGCGCCGGGGCTGGACGCGATCGCCGGCCGGCGCGTTCTGGTCAAGGCGGAATGCCTGCAGCACACCGGCAGCTTCAAGTTCCGCGGCGGCTGGTCGGCCATTTCGGCGCTGGGGCCCGCGGCCCGCGCACGCGGCGTGCTGGCGTTCTCGTCCGGCAACCACGCACAGGGCGTGGCGCGGGCGGCGCTGGCGCACGGCGTGCCGGCGGTGATCCTGATGCCGTCCGACGCGCCGCGCGCCAAGATCGAGGGCACCCGCGCGCTGAGCGCCGAGGTGATCCTCTACGACCGCGCGACGCAGGACCGCGACGCCTTGGGCGACGAACTGGCCCGCGAGCGCGGCCTGACGCTGGTGAAGCCCTTCGACGAGCCGCAGGTGATCGCGGGCCAGGGCACCACCGGCCTCGAGATCGCCGAACAGGCGGCCGAAGCCGGCGCGACCGAGGCCGAGGTCCTGGTCTGCTGCGGCGGCGGCGGGCTGACCTCGGGGATCGCGCTGGCGCTCGAGGCGCGCGCGCCGGGCTTCACCGTGCGCCCGGTCGAGCCCGAGGGCTTCGACGACGTCACGCGCTCGCTGGTCTCGGGGCAGATCGAGCGCAACGCCGCCGGGTCCGGCGGGCTCTGCGACGCGATCCTGACGCCCGCGCCGGGCAACATCACCTTCCCGATCATGCAGCGGCTGTGCGGTGCCGGCGTCGTTGTCAGCGACGACGACGCGCTGCGTGCCATGGCCGCGGCGTTCCGGCACCTGCGCATCGTGGCAGAACCGGGCGGCGCCGTGGCGTTGGCCGCGGCGCTGTTCCACGGCGCCGCGCTGAACGCGGACACGGTGATCGTGACGGTGTCCGGCGGCAACGTCGATCCGGAGGTCTTCGCGCGGGCGCTCGAACGCGGGGTCTGAGCGCGCCTTAACACTCAGATGATCTCGTCCTCGTCGAACAGCGGCTCGGCCCGGCGGTGAACGGCGACGTGATGCGCGGCTGCGTCCGAGCGCGCGGGCTGGGCCACGTGGAACAGCGCGTCGCCCTCGTTGACCACGGGCAGCTTGGTGCGGCCGACGATCACGCCGGCCTCGTCCGCGCGCACCTCGGTCTCGGCCTCGCCGAACGGGTCCGATATCAGGCCAAGCACCTCGTCCTCCTCGACGAACTCGCCGGTGCCCTTCAGCGTGCGCAACAGCCCGCCCGACGGTGCGCGCATCCAGCGTGACCCCTCGCACAGGATCGACGGGCCACGTGCGCGGGGCACGCCGCGCGATGCGATCATGCCCAGCTTCTCCATCACGCGCAGCACGCCCGCCACGCCCGCCCGCGCCGCGAACTCGTCGAAGCGCAGCCCCTCGCCAGCCTCGTACAGAAGCACCGGCACGCCGGCCTTCTCGGCCTCGAGCCGCAGCGACCCCTCGCGCGTCTTCGACACCAGGGTGACGGGTGCCGCGAAGGCCTCGCCCAGCTCGCGCAGACGGTCGTTGTCGGGCGTGAGGCGAATCTGCGGCAGGTTGGTGCGGCCCACGGCGGCCGAATGCAGGTCGATGCCGACGTCGCAGCGTTTCACGATCTGCGACATGAACAGATCCGCCAGCCGCGCGGCCAGCGAGCCGTGCGGGTAGCCCGGGAAAACCCGGTTCAGGTCGCGCCGGTCGGGCAGATAGCGTTCCTGGTTGAGGAACCCGAAGGCATTGACGATCGGCACCGCGATCAGCGTCCCCGACAGCCGTGACACCGGGGCGGCGCGCAGCATCCGGCGCACGATCTCGACGCCGATGACTTCGTCGCCGTGGATCGCGGCCGAGACGAACATCACCGGGCCGGGCTTGCGCCCATGCACCACATGCGCCGACATCACCGCCGGCGTATGGTCCGACAGCACCGACACGGGCAGGTCCACGGTCCGGCGCTGGCCGGGCATGATGCTCTCGGTGCCAAGGTCGAAGGGCTCTCGCATCGGGTCTCCTTTTCGCGGGGGATTAGGGGCGGGAACGGTTCGGCGCGCAAGCACCTAGAACGGCGCGGGCGCGCGAAAGGTCATCCCGTGACCCGAGATCGGATGGCTGAGGCGCAATTCGAGGGCATGCAGCATCAGGCGCGGATGGTCTGCACAGCTTTCCGGCGCATAGAACGGATCGCCCAGGATCGGGTGGCCCAGCGACAGCATGTGCACGCGCAGCTGATGGCTGCGCCCGGTCAGAGGGTACAGTTCGACCCGGGTTTCGTCGTCGCCCGCGCGCTTGACGCGCCAGTCGGTGCGCGCGGGCTTGCCGGTCTCGTGGCAGACCTTCTGCAGCGGCCGGTTCGGCCAGTCGACGATCAGCGGCAGGTCGACGGTGCCGCGCACGGGCTCCAACCGTCCGGCGACGCGGGCCAGGTAGGTCTTGCGCACCTTGCGCGCCTCGAAGGCCTGGTTCACGCGCTTCTGCGCCGTCTCGGTCAGCGCGAAGATCATCACGCCGGAGGTGTCGCGGTCCAGCCGGTGCACCAGCCGCACGGTCGGAAACGCCTTTTCCAGCCGCGTCAGCAGGCAATCGGCCAGATGCTCGCCCTTGCCCGGCACCGACAGCAGGCCGGCGGGCTTGTCGACCACCAGGATGTCGGTGTCCTCGTGCAGGACTGGAATGGCGCCGGTGGGCGGGTCGTAGATGGTATCCATGCGCCCCGTTTGGCAGGCGCGCCGCCGATCGGCAAGCGGCGCTAGTCCCAGACCAGCCGCAGCGCGAGGCCCGCGAACACGACGGCCGAGACGCGGTTGAGCACGCGGCCGTACCGGTGCAGCAGCCCCGCCGCGGCCCCGGCGGCGGCGCCGTAGATCGCGGTCACGACGAACCCGCTTGCGGCCAGCGCTGCGCCCAGGGCGGCCAGTTGCGGCGCCAGCGGCCCGGCCGAGGCATCGGCGAATTGCGGCAGCAACGCCGCCACGAAAAGCCCGACCTTGGGGTTCAGCGCGTTGGTCAGCGCGCCGCGCCAGAAGACGCGGGCGATCCCCTCGGGCGCGCGGCGCGGATCGGCGGGCGCGGCGCGCCAGGCCTGCACGGCGAGCCACACAAGGTAGGCCGCACCGGCCCAGCGGATCACGTCCAGCGCGCCGGGATGCGCGGCCAGCACCGCCGCCAGCCCGACCACCGCGAGTGCCACATGGCCCAGGATGCCCAGCGCGACGCCCCCCGCCGCGGCCACGCCCGCCCGCCAGCCGCCGCGGGCCCCGCAGGCGATCGTGAACAGCACGTCCGACCCGGGCGTCAGGTTCAGCACCAGCGCCGCGGCCATGAACGCCGCCCATGTGCCCGGATCGATCCCCGCCATCACGACAGCCCCCGCAGGGCCGCCACCGCCAGTGCGACGCCGTAGAGGACGAAGCACGCCGCCAGCCCCTTGCGCACCGCGACGTTCGCGACCGCCGACAGCGCCGCGCGGCCCAGCGCCGTCCCCAGCGCGGTGTATCCGGCGTAGCTGGCGAAGGTGATGACCAGCGCGGTGGGCACGATCGTCCACATCTGCTGGCCGATCGGCACGTGGGGCGAGACGAACTGCGAGAACGCCGCGAGGTAGCCCGCCACGGATTTCGGATTGATCGTCGCCACCATGAAGGCGTGGCCGTAGATCCGCGCCGGTGCCGCCGCCTCGGCCGCCAGCGGGCGATCGGCCCGCCGCCAGGTGCGCACGCCCAGCCAAAGCAGCACCGCGGCGCCGGCGATCTGCGCGGCCAAGAAACCGGTCTCGGACGCCTTGATCAGCGCCGTCACCCCCGCCGCCGACAGCGCCAGAAAGAGCGCCGCCTGAGTCAGGATCGCGGCCACGCCCCACAGGGCGCGGGCGAAGCCGAAGGTCATGCCGTTGCGGATGCAGTTCACAGCGTTCGGCCCCGGCGACGTCACGAACACGACCCAGAACCCCGCGAAGACGGCCCAGGCCTCGACCCCCATCTAGTGCAGGCGCTTCTGCGCGGGGTCGGCCGCGCGCCAGACGATGACCGACGCGCCGCCGGGCGCGTTGAGACTGCGCAGCATGTGCTCTGTCCGCATGCCGGGCAGGCTGGCGAAGGCATCGAAAAGCGCATCCGCCCCCTGCGCGGTGACCGGGATCGCCAGCGGCGGCTGGTCGGGTCGGTCGAGGATCCAGTGCGCGGGCAGCCCCGTCGGATCCAGCCGCAGCGCGCGCAAGGTCTCGAGATCCGCGGTGCCACCATCGAGCGGCCCCATGTAGGCGATGCGGCCTTCGAGCACGCGGACCACGCCCGGCCCATCGCTGCCGGCGCGGAAGCGCGCGCGCTGGATGCCTGCAACGCCCAGCACCACGCCCGCCGCGGCGACCGCCCAGCCGATCCAGATCATCAGCCCGAACGAAAAGATCACCCAGTAGAGGCCCAACACGGCAACGCACGCGCCGATCAGCGCCTCGCGCCAGCGGCGCAGGAAGGCCGCGGCCTCGGGGCGCGGCGACAGACCCGGCATGCTCATCGCCAGTCCCCCAAGGCGGCCTGCCACAGGGTCATCGCGGCCACGGCGGCGGTGTCCGCGCGCAGCACCCGCGGGCCCAGCGACACCGCATGCGCGGTCTTGAGCGTCGCCAGCCGCGCGCGCTCGGGCGCGGAAAAGCCGCCCTCGGGGCCGATCAGGATCGCCCAGGGGCCCCGTTGCGCCCCCGCCAGCGTCGTGGCCGGGCCGGCGCGCGTCTCGTCGCAGAACATCAGGTGGCGCTCGTCTGGCCAGTCGGCCAGGAGCCGGTCCAGGCGTACCAGCTCGGCCACCTCGGGCACGAAGGTGGCGCCGCACTGTTCGGCCGCCTCGACCGCGTTGGCCTGGTGGCGGTCCTGCCGGAAGCGTTCGGAATTGGTGAACTCGGTCGCCACGGGCAGGATGCGGCGCACGCCCATCTCGACCGCCTTCTCGACGATGAAGTCGGTCCGGGCCTTCTTCACCGGGGCGAAGCACAGCCACAGGTCGGGAGGCTCGCCCTGCGGCACCGCCTGCGTCACGCAGTTGAGCGTGCCGCCTTTCTTGCCCGCCTCGGCCACCACCGCGCGCCACTCGCCATCGGTGCCGTTGAACACCGCGACCTCGGCGCCCGCTGTCAGCCGCATCACCCCGAACAGGTAATGCGCCTGCTCGCGCGTCAGCGGCACCGGTTGTCCCGGCCCCAGCGGGTGGGTTACGAAAAGGCGAACCAGACTCATGAGGCGCAGCATATGGGCGGCACGGGCCAGAGACCAGAGGCCGGCACGGGCCTGAACGCCAACGCAGGCGGTACGGTCGCCGACGCGGTGCGCGGCAACTGGGTGGATGCCTGGGCGCCCGAACCCGCGCGCCCCTACCTGAGGCTGAGCCGGCTCGACCGGCCCATCGGCACTTGGCTGCTGCTGCTGCCCTGCTGGTGGGGCCTTCTGCTGGCGATGCTGGCCTCGGGCCAGGCGCGCTGGTTCGACCTGTGGATCTTCGCCGGATGCGGGCTGGGCGCGATCCTGATGCGCGGCGCGGGCTGCACGTGGAACGACATCACCGACCGCGACATCGACGGCAGCGTGGCGCGCACCGCGTCGCGGCCGATCCCGTCGGGGCGGGTCAGCGCGAAACTGGCGCTGGCCTGGATGATCGTCCAGTGCCTGGTGGCCTTCCTGATCCTGCTGACCTTCCCGCCCGCCGCGATCGCGCTGGGGATCCTCGCGCTGGTGCCGGTGGCGGTCTATCCCTTCGCCAAGCGCTTCACCTGGTGGCCGCAGATCTTCCTCGGCTTCGCGTTCAACTGGGGCGCGCTGCTGGCCTGGACCGCGCATTCCGGCAGCCTCGGCTGGCCGGCGGTCGTGCTGTACGTCGCCGGCATGGCCTGGACGCTGTTCTACGACACGATCTACGCTCACCAGGACAAGGAGGACGACGCCCTGATCGGCGTGAAGTCCACCGCGCGCCTCTTCGGCGATGACACGCCGCGCTGGCTGGCGCGGTTCCTCGTCGCCTGCGTGACGCTGATGGGCCTGGCGGTGATCCTCGCCATCCCGGCGCCGAACCTTCTGACGCTCGTGATCGCGCTGGCAGGACCCTGGGCGATGGGCTGGCACATGCTGTGGCAGCTGCGCCAGCTGAAGATGGACGACCACGACCGCCTGCTGAGCCTGTTCCGGTCGAACCGCGACGCGGGCCTTCTTCCTGTGCTGATTTTCGCCGGTGCCCTGCTGGTCTGATTGCGCCACGGGCGGCGGGGCATTATCTGTCGCCCGATCCGGGACAACCTGACGGGACTTCGATGCGCCTTTCCTCAATCGCTCTCACCGCCGGGATCTTCGCCGCGGCCGGCGGTCTGTCCTATGTCTCGGCGCATTTCTCGGTGGGCCAGATCGAAAGCCACACCCGCACGACCCTTCAACAAGCGTTCCGCACCGACGGGCTGGACTGGGCCGACATCGACACAGACGGCCTGCAGGTCCACCTGTTCGGCACCGCGCCCGACGAGGCGACGCGCTTCGCAGCACTCTCCAGCGCCGGGCGCGTGGTCGACACCGCGCGGCTGATCGACCAGATGCTGATCGCGGAATCCACCGCCGACGACGCGCCCGACTTCTCGCTCGAGATCCTGCGCAACGAGGCCGGGCTGTCGGTGATCGGCCTGATCCCCACCGAGACCGACCGCGAGGCGCTGATCGGGCTTCTGTCGGGCGCGGCAGGCGACGCGGTCGCCGAGGACGCTGTGACGGATCTGCTGGAGACCGCCGACTTTCCCGCGCCGCCGGGATGGGACACCGCCCTGCGCTACGCGCGCGAGGCGCTGCGCGAGCTGCCGCGGTCGCAGATCTCGGTCACGCCGGACCGGGTGGCGATCAAGGCGATCGCCGAAAGCGACGAGGCACGGCGCGCGCTCGAGGCCGAGCTGACGCGCGCGGCGCCCGCGGGCCTGCAACTGGCGCTGGACATCACCGCGCCGCGGCCGGTGATCTCGCCCTTCGTGCTGCGCTTCGTGCTGGACGAGAACGGCGCGCGCCTGCCCGCCTGCTCGGCCGACACGATCCAGGCCCGCGACCGCATCCTGCGCGCCGCCGAGGCAGTCGGCCTGCAGGGCGAGCCCGACTGCCCGCTGGGCCTGGGCGTTCCCACGGCCGAATGGGGCGATGCGGCGGTGGCCGGCGTCCAGGCGGTCGCGGCGCTCGGCGGCGGATCGGTCAGCATCTCGAATGCGGACATCCGCCTCGTGGCCCCCCAGGGCACCCCGCGCGACAAGTTCGACCGCGCCGTGGGCGTGCTGGAATCCGGCCTGCCGAAGATCTTCGTGCTGCAGACCGACCTTCCCGAACCGCCCGAGGCAGAGACAGAGGCGCCGGCCCCGGCACCCGATTTCGTCGCCACCCGCAGCCCCGAGGGCGTGGTCCAGCTGCGCGGCCGCCTGGCCGACATGCGCGCCCGCCAGACGGTGGAAAGCTTCGCCAAGGCGCAGTTCGGCTCGACCAGCGTGCACATGGCCGCGCGCGAGGACGAAACCGTGCCCGAGGACTGGTCGGTCCGCGCGCTGGCCGCCGTCGAGGCGCTGGCGATGCTGTCGAACGGCGCGGCACGCGTGACCGCCGACACCGTGACCGTGTCGGGCCGCACCGGCCGCCCCGAGGCCAGCACCGACATCGCCGCGCTGCTGGCCGACAAGCTGGGCGACGGCACCGCGTTCGAGATCGAAGTCGAGTATGTCGAGCAGCTCGACCCCGCGCGCGGCCTGCCGACACCCGAGGAATGCCAGGGCCTGATCGTCGAGATCATCGGCGACCGGAAGATCACGTTCGAACCCGGCTCGGCGCGGCTGGACGCCTCGGCCGAGGACATCCTCGACGAGCTCGCCGAGCTGCTGAAGCAATGCGGCGACATCCCGCTGGAGATCGCCGGGCACACCGACAGCCAGGGCCGCGAGGAGATGAACCAGGAGCTGTCGCGCGACCGCGCGCAATCGGTGCGCGACGGACTGCGCGAACGCCTCGTCCCGGTGCGCGCCTACACCGCCGTGGGCTACGGCGAGACGCGCCCCATCGCCGACAACGACACCGAGGAGGGCCGCGAGGCCAACCGCCGGATCGAGTTCACCCTGATCGAGGCCGAAGCCCCGTCCGACGAGGCGACGGACGCGGAACAATCAGAAGGGGTGCTTGACGCTGAGGCCTCTGCCGACCAGAACCCGACCGAAGACGAGTCGGCGGCGGCAGAAGGCGCAGAGGATGAATAGAACCGAGTTCATTGTTGCCACGGCGGCCATCCTCTTCGTGTCGTTCTGCCTCGGCTGGTTCTCGCACTGGTTGATTCACCGCTTCGGAAAGGTGCGCCAGACCGACGTCGACGAACTCGAGCGCATGGGTCGCGAACTGCACGAGGCCGAGGAGACGCGCGACCAGGCGATCACCTACCTGCAGCAGCGCGAGGCCGAGCTGACCAACCAGCTGGCCCAGACCGAGGCCGAGCTGTCGGCGGCGATGGAGGGCCTGCGCGAGGCCCGCGCCGAGGCCGAGGACCTGCGCGACTACATCGAGACGCAGCGCGCCACGTGATCCGGTCGAGGCGCTGACGCGCCACCCCGGCAGCCCGGCGCCGCCCTTGCGGGCTCTGCCGGGCCAGTCCGGGGCTTCGCCCCCGTCCGCGTGCCGCGGACTCCCCCGGGATACGTTCGGCCCAAAGACGCCGCGGACGCGTTCCCTTTCCCCCGGCGGCGCGGTAAGAGCGTCGCAAAACGAGGGACTTCATGGCATTCGTCACTCTGGTGCGGCACGGACAGGCCAACGGATCGGCCCGCGACGAGGTGGGCTACGACCGGCTGAGCGAGCTTGGCTGGCAGCAGGCGCGCTGGCTGGGCGCGCATTTCCGCGATGCGGGCGAGGTGTTCGCGCGCGTCTATTCCGGCACGCTGCGGCGCCACGTCGAGACGGCCGAGGCGATCGACGCCGACTGCGCGGGCCCGGTGGTGCAGGACGCGCGCCTGAACGAGCTGGAATACTTCGCCATGGCGCAGGCCTTCGAGGACCAGCAGGGCGAGCCGATGCCCGGCAACCGCGAGGAATTCGTCGCCCACCTGCCGAAACTGTTCACCGCCTGGCGCGAGGGCCGGATCGAGGGCGTGACCGAGACCTTCGACGCCTTCGAGACCCGCGTGGGCGAGGCGCTGCGCGAGATCGCCGAAGGCCAGGGCCGCGCGCTGGTGGTGACCTCGGGCGGGCTGATCGGCATGGCGATGCGCATCGTGCTGGGGCTCGACATGCGGGCGCTGGCGCACATGTGCCTGGCGATCGAGAACACCTCGATCCACCGCCTGCAGCCGCTTCCGACGGGGCTGGCGATGACGCAGTTCAACGCCCTGCCCCATCTCGACCTTCCGGCGCGCGCCCGCATGCGCAGCCACCTGTGAGGGGACAGCCATGACGCATCTGTGGGTCCGCGCAGAATCCCGCGCGAACGAGGAGCGGGTCGGCATCACGCACGACGGCGTCGCGCGCCTGCTGGCGTTGGGCTTCGCCGTCACGATCGAGGACAGCCCGACGCGCGTGATCCCGACCGAGGATTACCGACAGGCCGGCGCGACCATCGTCCCCGAAGGGTCATGGCGTGATGCGCCCGAAGACGCCATCGTCTTCGGCCTCAAGGAACTGCCCGACGACGGCACGCCGCTGCGCCACCGCCACGTGATGTTCGGGCACGCCTACAAGGGCCAGGGTGCCGGCCAGCGCCTGCTGGCGCGCTTCGCCGCGGGTGGCGGCGCGCTCTACGATCTCGAGTACCTCGTGGACGATACCGGCCGCCGCGTCGCCGCCTTCGGCTACTGGGCGGGCTACGCGGGCGCCGCGATCTCTGCGCTGGCCTGGGCCGCGCAGAGGAAGGGCCGCACCTGCCCGCCCGTGACCACCTGGCCGAACGCGGACGCCATGCTGTCCGAGTGCCGCACCGCGCTGTCCGACAGCCCGCGCCCCGACGCGCTGGTGATCGGCGCCCTAGGCCGCGTCGGCACCGGCGTGCGCGACCTGTGCGCCGCACTCGACATCCCCGTCACGGCCTGGGACATGGCCGAGACAGCCAGCGGCGGGCCGTTCCCGGAAGTGCTGCGGCACGGGCTGTTCTTCAACTGCATCCTCGCCGCCCCCGGCGTGCCGGTGTTCGTGCCGCGCGATGCAGGCACGCGCGACCGCGCGCTGCGGGTGATCGGCGACATCGCCTGCGATCCCGACAGCGACTACAACCCGGTGCCGGTCTACGACCGCGCGACCGACTGGACGGCGCCCGTCCTGCGCGTGCACGACGCGCCGCCGCTGGACGTGATGGCGATCGACAACCTGCCGTCGCTGCTGCCGCGCGAAAGCTCGGACGATTTCGCAGCACAGCTGCTGCCGCATCTCGAGACGCTCGACCGCCTCGACGCGGGCGTCTGGGGCCGGGCGCGCGAGACATACGAGACCCACAAGAAGGAGACGGGCGCATGACGATCCACTGGTGCGGAACGGGGCTGTCGGCGGTGCCGGGGCTGCGGCGACTGATCGAGGACGGCCATGACGTGATGGTCTGGAACCGGACCGAGGACAAGGCGCGCGCCGCGGTGGGCGACCTCACCAACCGCATCCTGTCCTTCGCGCCCGAGGTGGTCGAGCCCGCGCTTGCCCCCGGCGACGTGCTGGTGTCGATGCTGCCCGCCGACTGGCACGTGCCGCTGGCCAGGGCCGCGATCCGCAAGGGCGCGCATTTCGTCTCGTCCAGCTACATCGCGCCCGAGATGCGCGCGCTGGACGACGCCGCGCAGAAGGCCGGCGTGGCCCTGGTCAACGAGGTCGGGCTGGACCCGGGCATCGACCACCTGATGGCCCACAAGCTGGTGGCCGACTACAAGGCCTCGGGCGCCTTCGATCCCGGGCACGAGATCCGCTTCACCTCGTATTGCGGCGGCGTGCCGAAAGAGCCCAACGCCATGCGGTACAAGTTCAGCTGGGCGCCGGTCGGCGTGCTGAAGGCGCTCCGTTCGTCCTCGAAATCGCTGCGCGACGGCGAAGTGTTCGAGGCGGCGCGGCCTTGGGATGCGCTCGGCACCTACGACGCGCCGCTCGACCCGCCCGAGACGTTCGAGGTCTACCCCAACCGCGACTCGCTGCCCTTCATGGCCGAATACGGCTTCGGCGCGGACTGGAACGTCCAGCAATTCGTGCGCGGGACGCTGCGGCTGGACGGCTGGGCCGAGGCGTGGCGCGGCATCTTCGCCGAGATGGAGACCGCCGACGACGCGCGCCTGGCGAAGATCGCCGAGGAGCTGCTGCGCGACAACGCCTACGCGCCGGGCGAGGCCGACCGCGTGGTGCTGGTGGTCTCGCTCAAGGCCGGCCCCGAGGACGCGCCGGTCTGGCACAAGACGTATCTGATGGACGCCTGGGGCGACGAGCGCGGCAACGCGATGGGCCGGCTCGTGTCGGTGCCGGTGTCGCTGGCGGTCGAGGCCGCGGCGCGCGGCGATATCGCGCCTGGCGTATCCGCCGCGCCGTCCGATCCTGCAATGGTCGATGCATGGCTCGAGAGGGTCGGCGGGCTTGCGCAGGTGCTGCGCGTCGTCGACCACGTGAACGGCTGAAGACGCGCGGCCGGGCTGACCGTCAGTACCGGCCGTGCAGGCCTCAGGCGATCGTCGTCGTCAGGCTGCCCAGCCCCTCGATCTCGACCACGCAGGTCTGGCCCGCCACCAGCGGGCCGACGCCCGACGGCGTGCCGGTCATGATCAGGTCGCCGGGGCGGATCTCGATCGAGGCGGACAGGAAGGCGATGATCGACGGCACCGGCCAGATCATCTCGGACAGATCGCCCTGCTGGCGTAGCTCTCCGTCGACATGCGCGGTGATCGCGCCCTTGGACGGATGGCCGACCTGTGCTGTCGGATGCAGCGGCGCGATCGGCGCCGAGGCGTCGAACGCCTTGGCCCAGTCCCACGGCCGGCCCATCTTCTTGGCCTGCGCCTGCAGGTCGCGGCGCGTCAGGTCGTTGCCGACGCCGTAGCCCCAGACGTGATCCAGCGCCGCGCCTTCGCGGATGTCGCGGCCGCCTTGGCCGATGGCGACGACCAGCTCGGCTTCGTGGTGCAGGTCGTCGGTCTGCGGCGGATAGGGAATGGTCGCGCCGTCCTCGACCACCGCGTCGGCGGGCTTGGTGAAGAAGAACGGCGGGTCGCGCTCGTCGTTGCCCATCTCGCGCACGTGGGCGAGATAGTTGCGCCCGACGCAGAAGATCCGCCGCACCGGGAACCGGTCGGCGCTGCCGGCGATGGCGACGCTTGCGGCGGGAATGTCGAAGATGAGGGCCATGGCCGATCCTTCCTGTTGTGCCGACGCCAGCAATAGCCGCAGCGCCGGGGGAAAGACCAGACGACGCGAAAGGCCCTCAGCGCGGCGGAACCACCTTGCCGGGGTTGAGCACCCCGTCGGGGTCGAGCGCCGCCTTGATCGCGCGCATGACGTCCAGCGCCACGGGATCCTTGCGCCGGCGCATCGAGCCCAGCTTGGCCGTCCCGATCCCGTGCTCGGCCGAGAACGAGCCGCGCAGGGCCAGCACCTCGTCCTCGACCGCCTCGGTCAGCGCGTCCTTGAGCGCGCCGTCGGTGGGCCAGATCGAGTAATGGATGTTGCCGTCGCCCAGATGCGCGATGGCGAGGGGCTCGGCCCGGGGGTCGATTTCCTGCAGGCGCGCCTGCATCCGCTCGAGGAAAGTGGCGACAGCATCCACGGGCACGGCGATGTCGGTGATGACCACCGGCTTGCGCGAGACGATGATCTCGGCGGCCGCCTCGCGCCGTTGCCACATGGCCGTGCGCTGCGCCTCGGATTGCGCCACCACGGCGTCGAGGACCAGCCCGTCCTCGAGCATGTCGCCCAGCACCGATTCCAGATGCGCCGCCAGCGGCACCTGCCCGTCCGGTCTGGGCGTGGCGTCGCGCGGCGCGGTGCTGGCCAGCTCGATCAGGATGGTGACGTCGTGTTCTTCGGCGAAAGGCCGGGCCGCGTCCGGGTAATGGGCCGCGTAATTGCGCATGAAGGCGCGGTCCATGTACTCGCAGGCCTCGACCGCCCCGCCCGAGGCCGTCTGCAATCGGTTGAGCAGCTGCAGGCCCGCGTCGAGGTCGGGCACAGCCACCGTTGCGGTGGCGCGTGCCAGCGGCAGCTGCACCAGCTTGACGGTCGCGGCGGTGATCACGCCCAGCGTGCCCTCGGCGCCGATCAGCAGGTGGCGCAGGTCCAGCCCGGAATTGTCCTTGTGCAGTGCCGCCATCGCGTCGAGCACGCGGCCGTCCGGCAGCACCGCCTCGATCCCCAGCACCAGGTCGCGCGTGTTTCCGTAGCGCAGCACGCCCGAGCCGCCCGCGTTGGTCGACAGCATGCCCCCCAGCATGGCCGAGCCCTTGGCGCCGAAGGTCATCGGAAACGTCAGCCCGTGCGCTTCCGTCGCCGCGTGCAGCTGCGACAGGATCACGCCGGCCTCGACCGTGGCGGTGCGGGCCTTTTCGTTGATCTCGCGCACCCGGTTCATCCGGTCGAGCGACAGCATCACCGCGCCTTCGGCAACCGTGCCGCCGGCAAGGTTGGTGTTGCCCGACACCGGCACCACCGGAACGCCCGCGGCGCGCGCCTCTTGCAGCACCCGGGCGACGCCCGCCGTGTCGGTGGGACGCGCCACGCAGAGCGGTGTCCAGGCGAATTGCCCGGTCCAGTCCTGCGACCAGCGCGCGGCGTCGTCTCCAGTGGCGACGGCGCCATCGCCCAAGGCCGCACGCAGCGTGCCGATCAGGTCCGTTTTCGTCGCTCCGTCAGCCGGCATCGCGCGTCCGCTTCTCGATCTCGGTGGCGGCCTCGGCCATGCGCTCGCCGATGCGGTTCTCGATCTTGCCGCGGCCCAGCTTCAGCGACTGCACCAGCAGCCGCGCCGACAGGGTCTGCGGCAGCAGCGTGGTGTCCATCGTGGCCTGCGTGGTGGCCTCGGTCGGCGCCTCGAGGTTCAGTTCCGTGCGGCCGTGCAGCCCGCCGCTTTCCCATTCGAAGACCATCCGGGCGGGCGGCTCCAGCGCGGTCAGCCGCACCACGGCCTCGCGCGGCTTGTCGCGCAGGTCGAACGTGCCGCGCCACGCGCGCAGCGCTCCGGCGCCCGGGGGCGAGACGTGCGCCACGTCGACGCCCCGCGCGGTCAGCCGCGCCAGGTGCGCGTCGACGTCCGAAAGCAGATCGAACACCTGTTGGCGTGGCGCCTCGATGTCCTGGGTGGCGGTCAGTTGCATGAATCCATCCTGTCCGGAATCCGTTCCGCGCAGGCTAGCCCGCCCGCGCGGCCTAGTCCAACCGGTCGGCCAACCAGTTGCGCAGCAGGAAATGCGCGATCGCCCCTTCGCGCGCCGGGACCATGTCGGTGCGCGTGCCGGCGAAGACGTCTGTCAGTTCCTCGCGGCTGACCCAGCGGGCATCGTCCAGCTCGACCGGATCGAGGCGGATGGTGGCATCCAGCGCCTCGCCGTGGCAGCCGATCATCAGCGAGGCCGGGAACGGCCAGGGCTGGCTGGCGAGGTACCGCACCGGGCCGACGCCGATGCCGGATTCCTCGAAGACCTCGCGCCGCACGGCCGCCTCGATCGTCTCGCCCGGCTCGACGAAGCCCGCGAGGCAGGAATAGAGCCCCGCGGGCCAGCCGTGCGACCGCCCCAGAAGCGCCGAGTTGCCGTGCGTGATCAGCATGATCACGACCGGATCGGTGCGTGGGAAATGATGCCCGCCGCAGGCCGGGCAGACCCGCTGCCAACCACCCTGTGCGAGGTCCGAGGCCGCGCCGCAGCGCGCGCAGAACCCGTGCGTCGCGTGCCAGCCGAAAAGCGCGCGCGCCGTGGCCGCAAGCTCGGCATCGCGCGGCGACAGCCGGGTCATCACGCGGCGCAGTTCGGCAAAGCGTTGGTCGGCCGCCAGCGCCGGGTGGCGCTGTTCGCTGGGGTCGAAGAACCCGCCCAGCTGCGTCTCGTCGAAATCCTCGGGGCGCCATTCGGTCAGGTCGCGGGCGAAGACCGGCGCACCGTCCTCGCGGCCCAGGAACAGCGGCGCGCCGGGCGCGTCGATCAGCACCGGATGGTCGGCGACCAGCCGCGACAGGCGCAGCGCGTCGGCCCCCTCGACCAGTGGCTTGCCGCGCCACGTCAGAACGCTGCGCGCGCGCGGATCCTGCGCCGCCTCTGCCAGCGCCGCGGGATCGGCGCGCAACTCCGCCGCGCGGTCGAGGCCCGAGCCTCCGAAGGTCACCGTTTCCGCGTGGCGCATGCCGTCTCCTGCCTGATCGGTTGCCGATGCGGCACTCTGGCGGCCCCGCCGGGCGAATGCAAACCGCGCGGCGACCCGGCCGGATGCCCGATCATGGCACGCATGCAACGCCGACCGGCACCGCTCGCGTCGTGGTTGA
>NZ_JBELMH010000031.1:29619-35077 GCF_042096055.1 Citreimonas sp.
TGCCCGATCATGGCACGCATGCAACGCCGACCGGCACCGCTCGCGTCGTGGTTGAACCCGTCACGCATCCGTCGCATCATCCCCATAGCGGAGTTCAAGATGCCCCTTAACGTACGCGAATCGCAGGCAAACCTCGGCCCCGGCGCCCCGACCGTTCCCGTCCGCGCGGGACGCGTGTCGCGCAGCACCACCACATGACGGCCGGGATGCGCAGCCCCTTGCAGGTCACGTCCCGACCGCGTGTCGCGCTGCGCATCATGGCCACGACCGACCTGCACGCGCACCTGCTGGCCTACGATTACTACCGCGACCGGGCGATCGACACCGCCGGGCTGTCGCGCACCGCGTCGCTGATCCGCGCGGCCCGGGCCGAAGTCGCCGACGCGCTGCTGCTGGACAACGGCGACTTCCTGCAGGGCACGCCGCTGGGGGATGTGCATGCGGACGACCGCAATGCCGGGGCGGACCCTCACCCGGTGATCGCCGCCATGAACGCGGTGGGGTTCGACGCCGTCACGCTGGGCAACCACGAATTCGACTACGGCCTCGACTTCCTCAGGCGCACCATGGACGGCGCGCGCTTCCCGGTGGTGCTGGCGAACGTCGTGCGCCGGCTGGGGCCGTCGGCCGCAACCGACGACACGCTGTTCCCGCCCTACGCGCTGATCCCCCGCCGGCTGCACGACGCGACGGGGCGCCCGCACGACCTGACCATCGGCGTGATCGGCTTCACGCCGCCGCAGATCATGCAGTGGAACCGCGACCAGCTGCAGGGCCGCTGCACCGTGCGCTGCGCGGTCGACGCCGCACGCGGCTGGGTGCCGGTGATGCGTGCCGCGGGCGCCGACGTGGTGGTGGCGCTGTCGCATGGCGGCTTCGGCCCCGAGGCCGGCGACGGCGGCAGCGGCGCGGGCGAGAACGCCTCGGCCGACCTCGCCGCGCTCGACGGCATCGACGCGGTGATCGCCGGCCACGTGCACGAGGTCTTTCCCTCGGCCGGCCCCGAGCCGCACCCGGCAGCCGATTCCCGCAGCGGCACGGTGCACGGCAAGCCGGCGGTGATGGCGGGGCTCTGGGGCTCGCACCTGGGCCTGATCGACCTGCAGCTGGAGCATGACGGCACGCGCTGGCGCGTCGCGCGCAGCCGCAGCGAGGCGCGGGCCATCGCCCGTCGCGGGGCCGAGGGCGCGCCCACCGCGCTGGCGAGCGACGATCCCGACCTCGCCGAGCTCGCGGCACCGGCGCATGCGCGCACGCTGGCCTTCACGCGCCGCACGGCGGGGCACAGCCCGGTGGCGCTGCATTCCTACTTCGCGGCCATCGGCTACGACACCGCCGCGCGCGCCGTGATGCGGGCGCAGTCCTGGACGGTGCGCGCGCAGCTTGCGGGCACGCCGCACGCGGACCTGCCTGTGCTGTCGGCGGCCTCGGCCTTCAAGGCCGGCGGGCGCGGCGGGCCGGACTACTACACCGACATCGCGCCCGGGCCGATGACCCTGCGCGACCTGTCGGACCTCTACGTCTTCACCAACACCGTGCTGGCGCTGCGCGTCTCGGGGTCCGAGCTGCGCGCCTGGCTGGAACGCGCGGCCAGCGTCTACAAGACGATCCGGCCGGGCGCGCGGGACGCGGCGCTGCTGGACCCGGCCTATCCGCTCTACCTGCTCGACGCGATCGAGGGGCTGGACTACCGCATCGACCTGTCCGCGGCGCCGCGCTACGACGTGAAGGGCGCCGTCACCGCGCCCGGCAACGCCCGCATCCGCGACCTCGCCCATGACGGAGCGCCGGTGCGCGACGACGATGCCTTCATCCTGGCCTGCAACAGCCACCGGGGCCTCGGCGGCGGACACTTTCCGGGCAGCGGGCCCGAGCGGGTCGTGCTGCACACGCAAGAAGCCATGCGCGACATGATCCTGCGTCACGTGGCGGCCGGCGGGCTGGGCGCCCTGCCCGCGACGCCGCTGTTCCGCTTCGCGCCGATGCCCGGCACCAGCGTGATGTTCGCCACCGGGCCCGGCGCGCTGGCCCATGCGCCCGACGTGCCCGTTCCGGGCCTCGACCACGCGGGGCGCGACGACACCGGCTTCGACCGCTTCCGGCTGGCGCTTTAAAGCGGGTCGGTCAGGTACAGCCGCACGGTCAGCCCGCCATGCGACACCTTCACCGGGTCCGGCCGGAACCGCAGCTCGGTCGATTTCGCGAGCCCAGGGTCCGAGGTCACGAGCCCCACGCGCCATCCCCGGAACCGCTCTCGCAGGACCTGGCCCAGCGTGCCGTAGAGCGCGAACAGCAGCTTGCGGTTGCCGATCCGCGCGCCGTAGGGCGGATTGACCATAACCAGCCCCGGCGCGCCTGCGGGACGTTCGAGCGCCGCGATCGGCTGGCGGGTGAAGCTGCACAAGCCGTCCACGCCCGCCCGCGCGGCATTCGCCGTGGCCATGCGGATCGCGCCGTCGTCGCGGTCGAAGCCGGCAAAGCGCAGATCGGTCTCGCGCGGCGTCGCCTGCGCCTTCATCGCCTCCCAAGCCCCGGCGTCGAAACTCGCCAAGTCCTCGAAGGCGAAGCGGCGCGTGCGTCCCGGCGCCAGTCCCGCCGCGATCTCGGCCGCCTCCAGCACGAAGGTCCCCGAACCGCACATCGGGTCGATCACCGGCTGCGTCCCGTCGTAGCCCGCGACGCGCAGGAACGACGCGGCCAGCGTCTCGCGCAGTGGCGCCTTGCCCACCGCCTCCTTGTGGCCGCGTCGGTGCAGCGGCTCGCCGGACGCGTCCAGGCTGACGGTCACGAGGTCGTCTTCGATCCGGACCATGACGCGCAGGCCGCCCTCGGGATCGTGCGGCGCGCCCAGCGTCTCGGCGATGGCGCGCTCCACGCGTTCGCGCGCGGCGCGGTCGTGGTAGATGCGCGAACGACGGCAGGTCGCCTCGACCCGGAAGGGCGCATCGGGCCGCAGCACCGACGCCCAGTCGACCTTGCGCGCGCGCTTGTCGAGCTGCGCGAGATGCGCGGCGCGAAACTCGGCCACGCGCACCAGCACTTGGCCCGCGCCACGCAGCCACAGGTTGGCGCGCCAGACCGTCGCCCAGTCGCCGCGCGCGGCGACGCCGCCCGGTTGCGCCTCGGCTTCGGCAAAGCCAAGGGCACGCGCCTCGGCCAGAAGAACCGGCTCGAGTCCCGGCGGGCAGGTGAAGAAAAGCATCATGTCGGACATGGCGCAGCGATAGACCGGCGCGCGCCCGGATGCCAACCGTTTCGCACGGGGCGCGCGTTTCGCACGGTTGCATCGCGCGCCCGCCTCGCTTATGTCCCGCGTCGAGAGGTTGGCGCGGGCAGGCATCTCGCCAACCCGGTCAGGTCCGGAAGGAAGCAGCCGCAACGAGTCCCGCCTGGGTCGCTGTCCAGCCTCTCACCTTTCCCACATCTTTCCGACCCGCAGCCGCCTCAGCGGCGCGGTGGTGTTCGCACCGTCGCCTGCGGGCGGCGCAGGAATCGCGCCGGCATGCGCCGCGCGGCCATCGCCCAGTCGAGTTGCGCCGCGGTCTCGATCGCGCAGGGGCGCACGGCGCGCAGCCGCGCCAGCGCCTCGTCCGGCGCCTCGCCGGCCTCGATCATCAGGCGCAGCGCGATCATCCCCGACCGCCCGCAGCCGCCGCGGCAATGGATCAGCACGCGCCCGCCCCCGCCGAGCGCGCGCCGCGCCCGCGCGCCCACGTCCGGCCAGGCCGCCCGCGTCAGGGCGTCTGGCACGCCGAAATCGGCGATCGGCAGGTGCACGTAGCGCGCGCCCCGATCCTGCACGTCCTGCCCCAGTCCCACGGCGTCTACCGCGGCCAGCTCGGCCACCGTCGTCAGCGAGATCACGATCGCCGGGCGCCAGCCCGCGATATGCTCGAGATCGCCGCGATAGTCGCCGCCCGCGCCGGGCACCGGCGACAGCGCGAGGATGCCGCCGCCCACGGGCAGCGCGCCGATCACGATCGGCCCCGGCGGCACCGGACCGGAGGGCACGGAGTGGCATGCCCCCGGCAAAGCCAGTGGCGCGGGACTGGCAGGCGGTGCCGCCATGCGCGACGGCGGATCCCCGTCCGGACTTCTGTGGCTGAACATCCGCTCCTCCCCCAAGGCGCTCGCATCACGATGATACACCGAAGCGAACGCGCGGGTACTCGGATTCGCGGCCTCTGGCGCCGCCCCTCCGCTTGACCCGACCGGGACGATCGCTAGGCTGCGCCCGCACCCGGCGAACCGGCTTTTCTTTCGGACACGCGCATGACCCTGCCCCGCCGCGCCTTCCCCGCCCTGCCCCGCCGCACCGCGCCATGAGCGGGCGCGGCCTGAACCTGCGCGCGTACCTGGCCCTGACGCGCGGCAGCACGGCGCCCATCGCCGGCCTGCCGCCGCGGCCGGGCGGGCCGCTGATCTGGGTCCACGCCGACACCGACGAACACGGCCGCGCGCTGGCACGCCTCTGCGGCCGGCTGTGCCTGCAGCGCCCCGAGATCGCCGTCATGGCCACCGGCGCCGTGCCCGACATGCCCTGCCTCATCCGCCACGCCCTGCCCGAGGATCGCCCCGCCGCCTGCGAGGCCTTCGCCGCCGCGCTGCGCCCCGATTGCGGGCTGTGGGCGGGTCACGTCCTGCGGCCCGCGCTCATCGACGCCATGGCGCGCCAGGGCACGCACCTGACGCTTCTGGGCGCCACCGACGCCCCCTGGACCAGCCCCGCCGCCCGCTGGATGCCCGATCCGGCCGCGGCGACGCTGGCGCTGTTCGACCGGGTGCACGCCACCGACGGCGGCGCCATGCGCGCGCTGCGCCGCATCGGAGTCGAGCCCGAGCGCCTGCGCCTGTCGGGCATCCTGCGCGACGGCGGCCTGCCGCTCGATTGCGACACGGCGCAGCACGGCAAGCTGGCGGCGCACTTGGCCGGCCGGCCGGTCTGGCTCGCCGCGCATCTGCGCGCGGCCGAGGCCGACCTCGTCCTGCGCGCGCACCGCCACGCGCTGCGCCTCGCGCACCGGCTGCTGCTGATCGCCGTCCCGCACACCGAGGAGGACACCGCCACGATCGCCCGCGCCGCCGCCGAAAGCGGCTTGCGCACCTGCCACTGGGATGCCGGAGAGCTGCCGGACGAGAACACGCAGGTAATGCTGGTGGACGGCCCCGAGGACCTCGGCCTGTGGTACCGGCTGGCGCCGCTGGCCTTCATCGGCGGTTCGCTCGCCAGCGGCCACGGCGGCCAGGACCCGTTCGAAGCCGCCGCCCTCGGCTGCGCGCTGCTTTATGGCCCGAACGTGGGCCAGCACCTGACCGCCTACACCCAGCTGGTCGAGGCCGGCGCCGCCCGCATCGTGCGCGACGCCGATTCGCTGGCCGCGGCGGTGTCGCACCTCGTGGCGCCGGACAAGGCCGCCGCCATGGCGCATGCCGGCTGGCGCGTGATCTCCGAGGGCTC
>NZ_JBELMH010000032.1:0-34965 GCF_042096055.1 Citreimonas sp.
CCGCCGGTGAGGGGCTATCTACGGATCACCACCAAAACCTGCAAGCAGTTTTTTGGGGGAAGCCGGAACTTTTCTTCCTGAACCGGATTTTTCAGCGTTTTCAGCGACGTGACGCAAGATTTGGAAGGCTGGCCCCGGCGTCGCGCGCAAGTTTCTTGCCTTCGCCGCACACCTCTCCCGGCGTCAACAGACCCTTCGGCGCAAGCAACGCGTCGGCCTCCACAGCATCAATGCACGCGCACCGAAATCAGGCGCCCCGCCTTTCGCCCATAGCGGGAGTCCGGACTGAATCGCCACCGCCGTTCCCGACTCGCGCCCTCACGACAGGCTGCGCTGTCCTTCCACGCGGGCGCGCGTTACGATTGTCGCGCATCCACAGGAGGCCCCCATGATCCGCATCCTTCCCGCCCTTCTCCTGCTCGCCGCGCCCGCGGTCGCGCAGGACACCATCACCTACGACACCGACCAGAGCTTCGACGACGTGGTGTTCGGCCTCGAATCCGCGATCCTCGACCAAGGCCTGGTGATCGACAGCGTCTCGCATACCGGGGAGATGCTCGAGCGCACGCGCGAGGCGACCGGCTCGGACGTGGTGCTGTTCGAGGCGGCGGACGTCTACAGCTTCTGTTCCGCCTCGCTGTCGCGCAAGGTGATGGAGGCCGACCCCATGAACATCGCCTTCTGTCCCTACGACATCTTCGTCATGGTCCGCCCCGACACGCCCGACACCACAACCATCGGCTTCCGCGGCTTTCCCGACGGCCCGATGAAAGAGGTCGAGTCGCTGCTCGACGGCATCGCGCGCGCGGCGATCGGCCTGTCCGACTGACGGATCGGTCACGCGCATTCACGAAGAGTTAACTGGAAGCCGGCTCGCCCCGCGGCTTAGGGGCCGCCCCGCTTCCGTCAAGCGCGGATCGCCGCCGAGGCCCGTGATCCGCCCGCTTTCCTTCCCCGTAGTCCGCACGATGTCACACGGCATCGCAACACGATTACTGGAGGATACTTCATGTTCCGCAGAAGCTTTATCGCCCTGACCGCCGCCGCGTCGATGGCCACGCCCGCCTTCGCCGGCAGCCACACGATGGACATCGTCGACACCGCGGTCGAGGCCGGCAACTTCACCACGCTCGTGGCCGCCGTCGAAGCCGCGGGTCTCGTCGACACGCTCAAGGGCGAGGGTCCGTTCACCGTCTTCGCCCCCACCGACGAAGCCTTCGCCGCGCTGCCCGAGGGCACCGTCGACGACCTGCTGCTGGAAGAGAACCGCGACCAGCTGGTCTCGATCCTCACCTACCACGTGGTGCCGGGCGCCGTCATGTCGGGCGACCTCAGCGACGGCATGACCGCCGAGACCGTCGAGGGCTCCGAGGTCACGATCTCGACCGAGGGCGGCGTCATGGTCAACGACGCGACCGTCACCACCGCCGACATCGAGGCGTCGAACGGCGTCATCCACGTCATCGACTCGGTCCTGATGCCGGGCATGTAAATCCTCCTTCGGGCGGCCGCGCGCCGCCCGTTGCCGCGGGCGGCCCCGTGCCGCCCGCATCCCCGCCCGTTCGCGCAACGGGCCCCGTCACGGGCTCATAGGATGGCGTCCCGCCACCGGAGAGCCCCATGACCGCAGACACCATCCACCACATCCCCCTGGCCGAGATCGACGCCGCCGCCCTGCCCCGCGACCGCGGCGCGCCCGACGCCGAGGCCGAGGCCGATTCCGAGCTGCGCGCCTCGATCGCCGTGTCGGGCCTGCGCCAGCCGATCGAGGTCTTCCCGATCGAACCCGACGGCTACGCGCTGATCTCGGGCTTTCGGCGCCTCGACGCCCTGCGCGCGCTGGGGCACGACACCGCCCCCGCCTTCATCCGCCAACCCGCCTCGATCGCCGAGGCCCTGACCGCCATGGTGACCGAGAACGAGATCCGCGCGCCCGTCTCGCCCTGGGACAAGGGGCTGCTGGTGCTGCGCTGCCTGTCGGCCGGCCTCTATCCCAACCAGGACGCCGCCATCGACGCGCTGTTTCCCGCGCTCTCGCGGCAGAAACGCTCGCGCCTGCGCGGGCTGACGGCCGTGGTGCAGTGCTTCGACGGCTGCTTCGCCACGCCAGACCGGCTGAGCACCGCCCGCCTAGACCGCCTCGCCGCCGCCCTGCGCGCCGGGTGGGAGGAGCTGATCCTCCAGGCCCTGCCGCCCGCGCGCACCCACAGCCTCGAAAGCCAGTGGGCCGCGATCGAGCCGGTGCTGACCGAGGCCCTCTCGCCCGAGGGCGCCGCCACCCCGCCCGGCACACGCAGCGCGCCCCGCCGCTCGGTCGCCCTGCGCCAGGGTCTCACCATCCGCCGCGAACTGACCCGCAACGGCTGGATCCTCCGCTTCACCGGCCCCGAGGCGAAGACCCCGGGCCTGATGGACGACGTGATGGAGTACGTGGAGCGGATGTTTCAGAAGGGGTGAGGGGGCGACTAGCTAGACGACCGGTACCTATTCGATTGATCGCATCGCGCGAGTTAGTTCAAAAACCGTTGTCAATGGTGCGGCACCGCCGTCAGCCTTACGTCTCTTGACCATCGCGGCTGCACGCTCCTCAGCTTGCTCAATATAGGGCATGAGTTTTCCTACGTCAGGAACTTTCCCGCCGTTAGCGGAATACCCCTCGCAGGTACCCTCACACGTCTTCTGAATCTCGTAGCGAGAGCAATCGCTATCGAAGTCCCTGCGATGTAGTATCAACCAAAGCTCGAAGCAGGGATTAGAGTAAGCAACACCAATCCCATACGTTTTAGAGCGCTCTATAACTTCGGAGATTTTGTCATGTTCATCCTCATCGAACACAATCCAAACTTGATCGCGAACGCCATTTTCCCGCTTGTATGCTCGGGTTGATATACTCCTCTGCTTATCCAGAGCTGAGCGGAATAAGGAGATCGGAACGCCGGCGCCGCCATCGTAGACCAACTCAACTAGCGCAGATCGAAACTGCCGCTCGCACGCCCTGAGATACTAAGGTTCAGTATTTTTCCCTTCAGAATAAATATAGAATTTTACCTTCTGCGGCTTCGTTGCAACCGACCGCCTTAGATTTTTTCTCCTCCGAGCCACCACTAACCTCAAACAATCTGAAATTCTTTTGCACTAAAAGTCGATGGCACAGCTCCATATCTCCCTTGAAGGTATGAGCGTTCAAAAACCTCGCTCTTTCTTCTTTTAATTTCAGCAAGGGAAAAATACTCCGATTGCCCACCCGGGGATTTTTCGACAAACCAGATCTCGTCCCTCCGCAGAAAATCCGGATTAAGGAGATTTGTATCATGCGTAGTAGCAATTAACTGAGCACCATGCTTGTTAACATCACCGTCAGCAAACAGTCGGATTATAGCCTCCACCGCAAATGTATGTAGGCTAGCATCAATTTCATCGATAACTGCTATTCCACCACGATCCAAAACTTGGAAAATTCGCCCCATCAACAATAGAAGGCGCCGGGTACCTGCACTCTCCGCATCAACTCCAAAGTATACCAGATCCTCACCAAGCGCCCTATGCCCAAGCTTGACCTCATATTGCTCTTTGTCAAACTCAAGGTCTTCTTCGCTTAGCTCCTCCTCTCTGTAGGAGGCAATAAGCCTCATCAATTCTGTTCCAAGCTTTCTCTGCTCCAGCGTCAAGTCGGAAACTTCGAACTTGTAATCGCATACGCCCGTGCCCAGCTTCTCTAAAAACAGTATCGCTCTCTTGTCGATCTCTCTTTCAGAAAAGTGCCGGCCCAACGAGGCGGCCTGAACAAATATGTGATTTGAAGCAAAGATATTCTGGAAGAATTCAACGACTTTAGCAAGATCCTCTTGCTCGACCATCTCTGAAAGAGAAACGAAAAGTGTGCGCTCCTTAAGGAGCGATTGTAGAAGCTTCTTCTCTCCTTTTAGCGCACCACCGAAGCTAACGCTCAACTCCTGCCGTTCAAACAGCTTTCGCCGCCGACCCTCTGGAAAATTGTAGAGCCACTCACTGCATATTTTATCTTCCGTGTATTCGAATCCGTAATCATATCGCGTGCCCGATGACAGGAAGGACACCTCAAGCAGGGTTGGCTCGCTTGTGCTCTTCTCACCGAGCCTGAAAGGGTTCGCTTTAAGTGTTTTTGCGTGGCGAGAATCGTAGTGGGATAGTTCCACCAACCCAGACATCCTCACCAGCGCCTCTAGCAAATTACTCTTTCCAGATGCGTTAGCCCCATAAATAACTGCGCACGGCAAAACGCCAGCACCGCCTCCGGGATAGTCTGCATGTATAGCGGCGTGAGGACCCTTAAGCGAGGTACCCACCATCGAGAGCGTTTGCTCTTCGTCGATTGACTTGTAGTTTCTTACCCGGAAATCCAGAAGCATGTTTTCCCCTCAGCTGCGCCCCTAAGCACGGCACGCCGTCATATTCGCAAAAAAAGTGCGAATTCTTCGTTTAAACAAGTACGCCGTATAGTTCGTGGTGTCAAACCGGTTGGACATCGCCTCGCTGGCACGAACCCTAACAAACCCTGAATCCGTCTCTGTAACCCATTGAAATTCCATACCCGCCTGCATGTCCCATCGTGGGACACCCCTCGTGGGCATGAAAAAAGGCGGGGTCTCCCCCGCCTTTCTCCCGGTCTCGCGAGGCCGCCCGACGGCCCCGAAGGGCCGCCCGGCCAGCCTCGGTGGACCACCGCGCCGCCCTCCTTAATGGACGACCGCGTCGTCGGGCCGGGGCCGGTTGGTCGAGGCCACGCGGTCCCCGATGATCAGCCCGTCGGCCCCCGCATGGACCGTGATCGTGTCGCCGTCGGCCACGTCGCCCGACAGCAGCATCTCGGCCAGCGGGTCCTGCAGCGCGCGCTGGATCACCCGCTTGAGCGGCCGCGCCCCGAAGACCGGGTCGTAGCCCTCGTCGGCCAGCCACTTGCGGGCCTCCTCGTCGAGTTCGAGCGTGATCTTCCGCGCCGCCAGCCGCTTGAGCAGCCGGGCCAGCTGGATGTCCACGATGCCCGCCATGTCGCCGCGCCGCAGCCGGTCGAAGATGATCGTCTCGTCCAGCCGGTTGAGGAACTCGGGGCGGAAATGCGCCCGCACCGCGTCCATCACGTCGCGCTTGGCATGGCCAGCGTCCGACCCCTCGGGCAGCTGGCTCAGCGCATGGCTGCCGAGGTTCGAGGTCAGCACGATCAGCGTCTGCTTGAAGTCGACCGTGCGGCCCTGCCCGTCGGTCAGCACGCCGTCGTCGAGAACCTGGAGCAGCACGTTGAACACGTCCGGGTGCGCCTTCTCGACCTCGTCGAACAGCACCACCTGGTAGGGCCGGCGCCGCACCGCCTCGGTCAGCACGCCGCCCTCGTCGTAGCCCACGTAGCCCGGAGGCGCGCCGATCAGCCGCGCGACCGAGTGCTTCTCCATGAACTCGGACATGTCGATGCGGACCATCGCGCTGTCGTCGTCGAACAGGAACTCGGCCACAGCCTTGGTCAGCTCGGTCTTGCCGACGCCCGTGGGCCCGAGGAACAGGAAGCTGCCCAGCGGCCGGTTCTCGTCGTTGAGCCCGGCGCGCGCCCGGCGCACGGCATTGGCCACGGCCTTGACCGCCTGGTCCTGTCCGACCACCCGGCGATGCAGGTTGTCCTCCATGCCCAGCAGCTTCTCCCGCTCGCCCTCCAGCATCTTGGACGTGGGGATGCCGGTCCAGCGCTCGACCACCGCGGCGATCTGCTCGGGACGGACGGCCTCCTCGACCATCTGCTCGCCCTCGTTGCCCTCGGCCTCGGCCAGCTGCTTTTCCAGCTGCGGGATGATGCCGTAGGACAGCTCGCCCGCGCGGGCCAGGTTGCCCTCGCGCTTGGTGATGTCGAGCTCGGCGCGCGCCTTGTCCAGCTGCTCCTTGAGCGCGCGCGCCCCGGCCAGCTTGTCACGCTCGGCCTGCCACTTGGCGGTCAGCTGCGACGCCTCTTCCTGCAGGTCGGCCAGTTCGCGCTCGAGTTTCTCGAGCCGGTCCTTCGACGCGGAATCGTCCTCCTTGCGCAGGGCTTCCTGCTCGATCTGCATCTGCAGGATCTGCCGGTCCAGCGCGTCCAGTTCCTCGGGCTTCGAGTCCACCTCCATCCGCAGGCGCGACGCGGCCTCGTCCATCAGGTCGATGGCCTTGTCGGGCAGGAAGCGGTCGGTGATGTAGCGGTGCGACAGCGTCGCCGCCGCCACCAGCGCCGAGTCAGAAATCCGGACGCCGTGGTGCAGCTCGTACTTCTCCTTGATGCCGCGCAGGATGCTGATCGTGTCCTCGACCGTCGGCTCCTCGACCATCAGCGGCTGGAACCGACGGGCCAGGGCGGCGTCCTTTTCCACATGCTTGCGGTACTCGTCGAGCGTGGTCGCGCCGACGCAGTGCAGCTCGCCGCGCGCAAGCGCGGGCTTCAGCAGGTTGGACGCGTCCATCGCGCCGTCGGCCTTGCCGGCGCCGACAAGCGTGTGCATCTCGTCGATGAACAGGATGACCTCGCCCGCGGCGGCCTCGATCTCCTTCAGGATCGACTTCAGCCGCTCCTCGAACTCGCCGCGATACTTCGCGCCGGCGATGAGCGAGCCCATGTCCAGCGACAGCAGCCGCTTGTTGCGCAGGCTTTCGGGCACGTCGCCGTCGACGATGCGCAGGGCGAGACCCTCGGCGATGGCGGTCTTGCCGACGCCGGGCTCGCCGATCAGCACGGGGTTGTTCTTGGTCCGGCGCGACAGCACCTGCATCGCGCGGCGGATTTCCTCGTCGCGGCCGATGATCGGGTCAATCTTGCCCTCGCGGGCGCGCTCGGTCAGGTCGATGCTGAACTTCTTCAGCGCCTCATAGCCTTCCTCGGCGTTCGCGGTATCGGCGGTGCGTCCCTTGCGGACGTCGTTGACGGCAGCGTTCAGCGCCTGTGCCGTCACCGCACCGGCGTCCAGCGCCTCCTTGGCGGGGCTCTTGACCATCGCCAGCGCCATCAGGATCCGCTCGACCGGCACGAAGCTGTCCCCGGCCTTCTTGGCCAACGTCTCGGCCTCGTCCAGCACCTTGGCGGTGGTGGAATCGAGGTAGACCTGCCCGGAATCGCCGGACACCTTCGGAATCTTCGCCAGCTTGCCGTCCAGCGCCTGCACGACGCGCTCGGGCGCGCCGCCCGATCGCTTGATCAGGTTCGACGCCATGCCCTGGTCGTCATCCATCAGCGCCTTCAGCAGGTGTTCGGGAGCCAGCTTCTGGTGGCTTTCCCTCAGCGCGATCGTCTGCGCGGCCTGGACGAAGCCGCGCGCGCGCTCCGTGAACTTCTCCAAGTTCATGGTATTTCTCCTTTTTTCAAGCACCCCGTCCCAAGGACGCCTGCCAGGCAGCGCGTCGCGTCTTGGGGCCTCGGGATTGAAAATGGAGATCGGCCGGACCCTTTGCAAGGCCCGGCCGTTGCAATTTTGCCACTATGGGAGGGGCTAGTTCCCCGCCGGCGTCTCGTCGTCCGCCGCGTCGCTTTCCTCGGTCGCGGGGGTGCCGGCCTCGACCTCGTTCTCGTCGATGATCGTGTCGTTGTCCTCGTATTCCGGACCCGACGGCGTCGGCGCATAGGGCTCTTCCTCGCCGGCGGGGTCGGTTACGACGTCGGTATCGAGTTCGGGCGACTGGCTGGTCTCCAGCGCGTCTTCGCCCTCGTAGGGGTTGCTGACCGGTCCGCCGCTGCGCTCGCCCACCAGAAGCATGATCGCCACCAGTGCCACGAAGCCCAGCGGGATCGCCGCGAACAGCCACCTCGGAAATTTGCGATCGGCCATGTCAGTTCGTCTCCCTTGTGTCGTCGGAGCCGTCGGCTTCCGTGTCCGGGGCGTCGGTGCGGTCGGTCTCGGCATCCGGGTCGTCGGGGTCGCCTTCGATTCCGGTGTCGGGATCGACCATGACCATGCCGGTGTCGTTCTGCACCTCGCCGGTCTCCGGCGAGATCACGTCGTCCGGCTCCAGCCTGCTGCCGCCCTCTTCCAGGACTTCCGCGTCGGGGTCCGCGATCGTCGTCACGTCGTTCGCGTCGGTCGAGCCTTCGACGATCACGCCGGTCTCTTCAGGCAGCAGAACGGACTCGGACCCGACCTTCTGGCCGGCGACGCCGTCGACGTTGCTGCCTTCGCCGGTGCGGTTCTGCCGCGGCAGGTCGTCGGCGTAGACGTCGGTTTCGGCGTCGGGCAGCCACAGCGCCCAGACCAGCCCCAGTGCGACGAGCACGACCAGGACCGCCGCGCCGCCCCAGCCCTTGATGCGTCTTGTCATGGGTTTCTCCTTCTCTTGCCCGGTCAACCGACGCCGCGCGGCACAGTTCCAAACCGGCCATCGCTTGACGCCGCGCGACAGGCCGATAAGACGGCCCCAGCCGAAGGAGCCCGCCATGACCGATGACCGCCTGATCGTCGCGCTGGACGTCGCCAACGCCGTGCAGGGCCTGGACCTGGCACAACGGCTGGGCGACGCCGTGTCGTTCTACAAGATCGGCCTCGGCATGCTCACGGGCGGGGGGTTGGCGCTGGCAAACGAGCTGAAGACCGAGCACGGCAAACGCATCTTCCTCGACATGAAGCTGTTCGATATCGGCGCCACGGTGGAATCCGCCGTACGCGGCCTCGCGCAGTTCGAGCTGGATTTCCTGACCGTTCACGGCGACCCGCACGTGGTCCGCGCCGCGTGCGAGGGGGCCGCCGGATCTGGGATGAAGATCCTCGCCGTGACGATCCTGACCTCGCTCGACCGCGACGATCTCGACGCGGCGATGATCGAAGGCGGCGCGATCCCCGACCTCGTGGCCACCCGCGCGGGCCGCGCCTTCGAGGCCGGCGCCGACGGCGTCATCGCCTCGCCCGCCGAGGCGGCGATGATCCGCGCCCTGCCCGAGGCCGCGGGCCGCCTGATCGTCACGCCCGGCGTGCGCCCCGCCGGCAGCGCCAGCGACGACCAGAAGCGGATCGCCACGCCCGCCAGCGCCATCGGCGCCGGCGCGGACCACGTCGTCGTCGGCCGCCCGATCCACCGCGCGCCCGACCCGCGCGCCGCCGCGCTGGCCATCCTCGACGAGATGCGCGGCGCCTGACACGCGACCGTGGCGCCGCGCGCCCGGCGGCCTTATATTGGGCGCATCCCTTCACGGATCGCCCCATGCCCGCCCTCTGCCGCGATTGCCTGACCCGGTTCGACTCCGGCCGCCGCTGCCCCGCCTGCGGCCGGCCGCGCATCGTCTCGCATCCCGAGTTGTGGGATCTGTCGATCGCGCACATGGATTGCGACGCCTTCTACGCCAGCGTCGAGAAGCGCGATAACCCCGACCTCGCCGACAAGCCCGTCATCATCGGCGGCGGCCGGCGAGGCGTGGTCTCGACCGCGTGCTACATCGCCCGCATCCGCGGCGTGCGCTCGGCCATGCCGATGTTCAAGGCGCTGCAGCTGTGCCCCGATGCGGTGATCGTCAAGCCGCGCATGTCCGTCTACGCCGAGGTCAGCCGCGCGATCCGCGCGATGATGGAGGACCTGACCCCCGCGATCGAGCCGCTGTCGCTGGACGAGGCGTTCCTGGACCTCACCGGCACCGCACGCCTGCACGGCGCGCCCCCGGCGGTGATGCTCGCGCGGCTGGTCAAGCGCATGCAGGACGAGCTGGGTGTGACCGGCTCGATCGGGCTGGCGCACAACAAGTTCCTGGCAAAGATCGCCAGCGATCTCGACAAGCCGCACGGCTTCGCGGTGATCGGGCGGGCCGAGACGATGGATTTCCTCGGGCCGAAGCCGGTGCGCATGATCTGGGGCGTGGGGGCGGCCGGACAGGCCTCGCTCGATTCCGCGGGCATCCGCACCTTCGACGACCTGCGCCGCTGGGACCGGCGCGACCTGGCGCAGCGCTTCGGCTCGATGGGCGACCGGTTGTGGCACCTGGCGCGCGGAGAGGATCACCGCCGCGTCACCCGCAACGCGCCGATGAAGTCGATCTCGAACGAGACCACCTTCGACGAGAACACCGCCGATCCGGACATCCTCGACGGCCACCTGTGGCGCATGGCCGAAAAGGTCGCCGACCGCGCCAAGGCTAAGGGGCTCGCCGGCCGCGTCGTGGTACTGAAGCTCAAGCGCGCCGATTTCACGTTGATCACCCGGCGCACGTCGCTCAGCGATGCGACGCAGATGGCCGACCGAATCTATCGCACCGCCCGCGCGCTCTTCGACCAATTGCCGAAGGGCGGCTCGTACCGCCTGCTGGGCACTGGCATTTCCGACCTGGTGCCCGAGACGCTGGCCGATCGCGGCGGCGACCTGCTCGACCCGCAGGCCGAGGCGCGGGCGCGCGCCGAGCGTGCCACCGACGCCATCCGCGCGCGCTTCGGCAGCGACGCGATCGTCAAGGGCCGCGCGCTGCGCTAGGCGCCGAAGATGCGGTAGTAGATGCCGTCGGGCAGGAACTGCCCCCCGCGGAAGACGTAGCTGAACCCGGTCGGGAAGGACTTTTTGAAGCTGTCGCCGTTCATGTGCTCGAACACGCGCCGCGCGGCATCGGCAGGCTCCATGATGAACGGCATCTTGAAGTCGTTCTTGTCGGTCAGGCGCGTGCGGACGAAGCCCGGATTGACCAGTTGCACGTCCACGCCGGTGCGCCGCAGGTCGGCATGCAGCGACTCCGCCAGCGCCATCACCCCCGCCTTCGACGCCACGTAGGGCGCAGAGCCCGGCAGCCCGCGAAAACCCGACAGAGAGCCCGTCAGCACGATGTGGCCCGCGTCCCGCTCGACGAAGCGCGGCAGCACCACGCCCATCAGCCGCATCGCCCCGGTGAAGTTCACGTCGGCCATCATGGTGGCCTTCTCGGCGTCCCAGTCCTTGGCGCCGAAGGGCCAGTAGACGCCCGCCATCTGCACCACGCCGTCGATCTCGTGCCGGTCGAAGATCGCCTGCAGGCCCTCGGCGTCGGTCACGTCGCCCGGTTCGACCACGGCGCGGCCGGGCAGGTCGTCGGCCAGGTTGTCGAGCTTCTCGCGCGACCGCGCTGTCAGCACCAGCTCGGCCCCGGCTCGGCTCAGCCTGTGGGCCAGCGCCTCGCCCAAGCCTTCCGAGGCGCCGACCAGCCAGTAGCGTTTTCCGATCCAGTCTCTCACGCGGCCTCCTTGCGTCGCATCGTGGCCACCAGTTCGGCCACCTTAATACCAAACTTGCGAAACTGCGATCGGTTCACGATCGTCCCGTTCGGGGCCAGGTACATCCAGTCGACCGTGTCTAGCACGTGGCCGCCGGAATCCTCGGGCAGGCGGATGCGATAGCGTAGCTGCAGCGCCGGCCCGCCCAGTTGCCCCAGCCCCTCGCCCACCACGTCGGGCGCGGTTGCCACCACCCGGCCGTCGTTGCCCAGCGTCAGGTGCCATTCGCGCCGCTGCGTGGCGCCGCTGTCATAGGTGAAATCCTCGGTCATGCGACCGCGGTTGCCGTCCCAGGTGGCGTCGAACTCGGCCGTGAAGCGTGAGGTGACGCGCCCGGTGGGGCCGTAGATCACGCCGTCGCACTGGATCGGCCCGTTGAGATGCTTGCGCAGGTCCAGCACCTCGCCCGGAGCGCCGCAATAGTCCGACGGCGCCTGCGCGGTGAAGCCGAACCAGCGGCCGCGCAGGTAAGAAAGCGCCAGGATCACCGCGGCCCCGGCCACGACGGCGTACAGCATGTCCATCATGCGTTCCCCTTGATCGGCGTCGCGACCAGCAGGCCGATCGCCACCAGCTTCAGCAGACAGGGCACCCCGGCATACAGCAGGCTGAGCGTCCGCAACGCCGCCTCGCCGTTGTCTTCCCCGGACCGGAATCCCTGCCACTCCAACACGGGAAGTAGCGCGATCGCCGCGAACGCCAACGTGAACTTAGACGCGAAGGACCACAGCGCGAAGCCCTCGGCCCCCGCCGGCGAGATCCGCGCCATCCGTGCCGCGAACAGCGCCGGCAGCAGCGTGAGGTCCGCGCCCACCGTCGCGCCCGAGGCAAGGCAGATCGCCGCGAACAGCCACACGTCGCCCGCGCCCAGCGTCAGCGCGAAGCCGAACGCGCCGATCGACAGCACCATCGCCGCCAGCAGCACGCGCTTGGCGCCGAACCGCTCGGCCGCGATGCCCCAGCCCGGCGCGGCCGCGGCGGCCGACAGGAAGAACACCAGCAGCAGCGGGCCTTCCCAACCGGGTGCCTGCAGGCGGCTTTCCACGAAGAACAGGAACAGCGTCGAGGACACCGCCACGGGGGCCGCGTTGACCAGCGCCACCAGCAGCAGCCGCAGCGCGACGCCGTCGCGCAGGACCAGCGCGAAGCCGGTGCCGGGCAGCGCGGCGCTATGGCCCCATTCGGGCGCCATGACCAGCGCGGCCAGGACGCAGATTACCGCGAAGGCCGCGGCGAACCCCGCGAAGGGCGGCACGCCCAAAGGCTCGAGCACGCTGGGCAACAGCGCGGCGAGGCACACGCCCAGCAGCGCGCCCGTCTCGCGCCAGCGGGCCAGCCGCAGGTGTCCCTGCCCGGCCATCGCGTCGGCCTTGGCCACGCCAGTGGAATAGAACGCGATCGTCAGGAAGCTGAAGCACGAGAAGACCAGCGTCAGCGTGCCCGCGAACCACCACAGCGGCGGCAGCAGCGGGTCGACGGCGAACAGACCCACCATGCCCACGGCCATCAGCGCGACCGCCACCGCCACGCCCGCGCCGCGCCGCGCCCGCGTCGCCTGTGCCAGCCAGCCCAGCACTGGGTCCTGCACCACGTCGAACAGCCGCAGCGCGAACAGCACGCCGCCCAGCGCGGCCAGGCTGACGCCGTACTGGTCGACGTAGACTTTCGGCGCGTGGATGTAGATCGGCAGCCCGGCGGCCGCCAGCACGCCGGCGAAGACCGCGTAGGCGCCGAGGCGCTCGGTCACCGGCTCACGTCTTCCAGCGGCGGTGAGGGTCGCGAGCGGAAGCGCGCGCCCTTCCACCACAGCTTCAGCGCCTGCCAGTGGATCAGCGCCAGCACCCGGCGCGAGCCCAGCGGCCGGCGCAGCAGCGCGCGCGCGACCGAGGCCTGCGTCATCGGCCGGCGCGGCCCGCACAGCGTCGCGATCAGCCCGCCCTCGCCCCGGCTGTAGTCGATATGCACGCCCACATGGTCGTCGCGGATGTCGAAGCGGAAGGCATAGCCGCCCTCGACCGGCTGGAACGGCGAGACGTGGAATATCTTGCGCGCCGTCAGCGTGTCCTGCGGCGTGATCGCGCTGCAGTCGGGCTTCAGGCACAGGTAGGAATGCCGGTCGCCGTAGGTGTTACTGACCTCGGCGATCACCGCCACCAGCGCGCCGGCCGCGTCATGGGCCAGCCAGAACGCCACCGGGTTGAACACGTGACCCAAAGTGCGCGGCTGCGCCAGCAGCAGCAGACGCCCAGGCGCGCGCACCTGGTGCGCCTCCAGCACCGCACGCGCCCACGCGGCGCCGCGGCCCTTGCCGGGAACGCCGCCGTGGTCGGAATCGTGCAGCGACAGCAGGTTCGCCCGGTTACGGGAAAAAGCCCATGGCGCGCGCGGACGCGCCTCGGCGTCCAGCATCACGAAATCGACCGAGTACCGGAACGCGTTGCCGATCGCGCCCTTGCGGCCGTGATAGGTGTGGCCCTCGATGTGGTCGACATGGCTCATGCGGCGGTCTCGACCGTGCCGCGCGCGGTGATCGCCTCGGCCACGTCGACGGCGCTGGCCAGCCCGTCCTCGTGGAAGCCGTTCTTCATCCACGCACCGCAGAACCAGGTGTTGCGCGTGCCGTTGCGCGCCGCGACCACGCGCTGTGCCTCGAGCGCGGGCAGGTCGTAGACCGGGTGGCGCAGCGTCGTCTCGTCGTAGATCAGCTCCTCGCGGATCGGCCGGGTCGAGTTCAGCGTGACGAACATCGGGTCGTCCTTCGGGATCGGCTGCAGGCAGTTCATCCAGTAGGTCAGGTCGATCCGGTTCATCGACTTGGCCTCGGCCTCGGTATAGTTCCACGACGCCCAGACCACCTTGCGGCGGGGCATGATCGACGCGTCAGCGTGCAGCACCATGCGGTTGGGCTGGTAGCGAACCGCGCCCAGGGTGGCGCGTTCCTCGGCCGTGGGATCGGCCAGCATCGCCAGCGAGTCGTCGGAATGCGTGGCGAAGATCACGTCGTCGAACGACGCCCATTCGCCCCGCGCGCGCACCTCGACGCCGCCTGGCAGCCGGCGCACCGCCTCGACGGGCGTGCCCGCGCGCAGCGTCACGCCCTGCGCGCGCATCGCCGCCTCGAGCCTGCGGACGTATTCGACCGAGCCGCCCTGGACCGTGAACCACTGGTGCTGGCCATGCGTGCTCATCAGCGCGTGGTTCTCGAAGAACCGGATCAGCGCATGCGCGGGAAAATCCAAGATCTTCTCGGTGGGCGTCGACCAGATCGCGCCCGACAGCGGCAGCAGGTAGCAATCGCGGAACCACTCGCCTGTGCCCATCCGGTCCAGGAAATCGCCCAGCGACAGCGTCGGGTCCTGCGACCGGTCCAGCGCGTGCTTGTTGAAGTGCAGGATGTCGCGCACCATCCGCAGGAAACGCGGGTTGGCCGCGTTGCGCTTCTGCGCGAAGAGCGCCGCCAGCGAATGCAGGCCGTACTCGACCGCCCCGCCGCGCAGGCTGGCCGAAAAGCTCATGTTCGAGCGCGCGACCGGCACGTCCAGCCGGTCGAACAGCGCCGTCAGGTTGGGATAGTTGGCATAGTTGAAGACGATGAAGCCGGTATCCACCGGCTGGTCCCCGCGCTTGCCGGCGATGCGGGTGCGGGCATGACCGCCCAGCCGCGGCTCGGCCTCGTAGAGCGTCACGTGGTGGTCGTCGCCCAGAAGATGCGCCGCCCCCATTCCCGAAATGCCGGCGCCGATCACGGCGATACGTCTCGGCGCGGCGCCGCGGGCTTCAAATGGCATGGGCTTTTGTTCCTCCTCTGCGGTGTCTACTCTGACTTACGCAGACCGGTCCCGACCGGATGAATAATGTGGGAATTTATTTTTGATCCGATCCCGAAAAGCCCACGTAACAACCTCATGTTTAGCGGCGTGGACACTTCCGAGGCTGACGAGACCGCGCCTCCGGCGCGATCCTTGCGTGTTTCGGCGCGCCCGCCTGGACGCGGGATGCAGCGCCGTCGGGATCGCGCGATGAGCGGCCCGACCGAAGGCGTGGCCGCCGATTGGGTCGACGTGGTCATCCGGATCCGCGACCACCGGGACGAGGCCGCGTTCGTGGCGCTGTTCCGGCACTTCGCCCCCCGCGTCAAGGGTTTCCTGATGCGGTCGGGCGCCGACGCAGCGTTGGCCGAGGAATGCGCGCAGGAGGTGATGGCCACCGTCTGGCACAAGGCCGCGCAGTTCGACCCGACCCGCGCCTCGGTGGCGACGTGGATCTTCACCATCGCGCGCAACCGCAAGATCGACGTGTTGCGCCGCCAGCGCCGCCCCGAGCCCGAGGATCTGCCCTGGGGCCCCGAATCCGAACCCGACCAGGCCGACGCGATCGGCCTCCAACAGGAAAGCGAACATCTCGGAGAGGCGATCGCCTCCCTGCCCCCGAAACAGAGGGACCTGATCGAGAAGGCGTATTTCGGCGAGCTGTCGCACACCGAGATCGCGCAACAGACCGGGCTGCCGCTCGGCACGATCAAGTCCCGCATCAGGCTGGCGCTCGAGCGTTTGCGCCATGCCATGAACACGAGTTGAGGCCAAATGACCACGATCACCCATCACCTGACCGACGACCTGATCCTGTCCTACTCGGCCGGCATCCTGCCCGAAGCCGTGGACCTGATCGTCGCGACCCACATCTCGCTGTGCGACGAATGCCGCGCGGCGCTGGCGGCGCAGGACGCGGTGGGCGGCGCGGTGCTGGAGCGTGGCCGGGCCGAGGGCGTCTCGGACGCCTGCCTTGCCGGTACTTTGGCAAAGATCCGCGGCAAGGACTGGCCCGAGACGACGCAGCACGACACGCCGCGCGACCCCGTCCTGCCCGCACCGCTGCGCGACTACGTGGGCGGCTCGGCCGACGCAATCCGCTGGCGCCCGGTCGGCATGGGCGTCAAGCAGGCCGTGCTGCGCACCAAGGGCACCGCCAAGGCGCGCCTGCTGCGCATCCCGGCCGGTGCCGCGATGCCCGACCACAGCCACCGCGGGATGGAGCTGACGATGGTGCTGAAGGGCGCCTATTCCGACGCCGACGGTCGCTTCGCCCGCGGCGACATCGAGATCGCGCACGAGGAGCTGCATCACACACCCGTCGCGGACGTGGGCGAGGATTGCATCTGCCTCGCGGTCAACGACGGGCCGCTGCGTTTCAAGGGCATTCTGCCGCGGCTTGCGCAACCTTTCCTGGGGATCTGAGTTACCCGTGCTGTAACAGGGCCGGCGGCCCGCGGTACGAGTGTCCAGAGTTGAAAAAGGCGGAGCCCCGGCTCCGCCTTTTTCGTTTCCGGCCGGCCCGGCTCAGGCCTTCTTCTTCTTCGGCGGCATCAGGTCGGTGATCGTGCCCTCGAACATCTCGGCGGCGAAGTTCACCGTCTCCGACAGCGTCGGGTGCGGGTGGATCGTGTGGCCGAGGTCGATCGCGTCCGCGCCCATCTCGATCGCCAGCGCCGCTTCCGAGATCAGGTCGCCCGCGTTGGTGCCGACGATCGCCGCCCCCAGCACGCGCTGGTCCTCGGGGTCGAACAGCAGCTTGGTCATGCCCTCGGACCGCCCGTTCGACAGCGACCGCCCCGACGCGGCCCAGGGGAACACGCCCTTCTCCACCTTGATGCCTTGCGCCTTGGCCTCGGTCTCGGTCAGGCCGCACCACGCCACCTCCGGGTCGGTATAGGCGACCGACGGGATCAGCTTGGCGTCGAAGAAGCGTTTCTCGCCGGCGATGACCTCGGCCGCGACCTTGCCCTCGTGCACGGCCTTGTGCGCCAGCATCGGCTGGCCCACCACGTCGCCGATGGCGAAGATGTGGCTCTGGCCCGTGCGCATCTGGTTGTCCACGGCGATGAAGCCGCGTTCGTCCACGGCGACGCCCGCCTTTTCCGCGTCGACCAGCTTGCCGTTCGGCTTGCGGCCGACGGCGACCAGCACTTTGTCGAACGTGTCCGAGAAACTTTCGCCCTTCTCGTCCTCGAACGTGACCTTCAGGCCCTTCTTCTGCGCCTCGACGCCGGTGACCTTGGTCTTGAGGAAGATGTTCTCGTACCGGCCCTTGATGCGGGTCATCAGCGGCTTGACCAGGTCCTTGTCGGCGCCGGGGATGATCTGGTCCATCAGCTCGACCACGGTGATCTTGCTGCCCAGCGCGTCGTAGACGCAGGCCATCTCCAGCCCGATGATCCCGCCGCCCAGAACCAGCATCCGTTTGGGGATGTCCTCCAGCTCCAGCGCGCCGGTGCTGTCGATCACCCGAGGGTCGTCATGCGGGATGAAGGGCAGTTTCACCGGCTCGGACCCGGCGGCGATGATGCAGTTGTCGAAGCTCACGTTCGTGGCGCCGTCGTCGCCCTCGACCGCGATCATGTTCGGCCCGGTGAACTTGCCGTAGCCCCGCACCACCTTGACCTTGCGCGCCTTCGACAGCCCGTCTAGGCCGCCTGTCAGCTGCTTGACCACGCCGTCCTTGAAGCCGCGCAGCTCGTCGAGGTCGATCTTCGGCTTGCCGAAGCTGACGCCGTGGCTGCCCATCTCGTCGGCCTCGGTGATCACCTTGGCCACGTGCAGCAGCGCCTTCGACGGGATGCAGCCCACGTTCAGGCACACGCCGCCCAGCGACGGGTACTTCTCGATCAGCACGACGGACTTGCCCAAGTCGGCCGCGCGGAACGCCGCCGAATAGCCGCCGGGGCCGGACCCCAGCACCACCAGGTCGGCATGTACGTCGCCCTTGCCGCTGGCGCTGCCGGTCGCCTCGACCGCCTTCGGCGCGTCCTCCTGCGGGGGCGAGCCTCGGCCGCCATAGCCGCCCTTGACCTCGCCGCCCTGGCCGGTCGCGTCGTCGGCCTTTTCTTCGGCCGGGGCGTCGGCGTCGGCCGCCTCGAAGACCATGATGACCGACCCCTCGGACACCTTGTCGCCTTCGGCGACCTTGATCTCCTTCACGGTGCCGGCGCGGGGGCTGGGGACCTCCATCGTCGCCTTGTCGGATTCCAGTTCGATCAGCGGATCTTCCTCGGCGACCGTGTCGCCGACCGAGACCAGCACGCTGACGACGGGCACGTCGGTGAAGTCACCGATGTCGGGTACCTTGATGTCCATGTCCGTCACCTCACCACATCAGCTTGCGCATGTCGCCGAGCAGCGTCTTGAGCGTGACGCAGAACCGCGCGGCCAGCGCGCCGTCGACGGCGCGGTGGTCGTAGCTCAGCGACAGCGGCTGCATCAGGCGCGGCTCGAACTCGGTGCCGTTCCAGACCGGCGCCATCTTGGACCGGGTCAGGCCCAGGATCGCCACCTCGGGGGCATTGACGATCGGGGTGAAGCTGGTGCCGCCGATCCCGCCGAGGCTGGAGATCGTGAAGGTGGCGCCCTGCATGTCCTTCGACTTCAGCTCGCCGTCGCGCGCGGCCTTCGACAGGCTCATCAGCTCCTTGCTGATGTCCACCAGGCCCTTGCGGTCGGCGTCCTTGATCACCGGCACCATCAGCCCGTTGGGCGTATCGGCGGCGAAGCCGATGTTGTAGTAATCCTTCTTGATCAGCTTGTCGCCGTCGGGATGGATCGAGCTGTTGAACTCCCAGTGCTGCTTGAGCGCGCTGACGCTGGCCTTGATCACGAAGGACAGCAGCGTGACGCGATAGCCCTCGTCCTTGGCCATCGTGTCCATTTCCTTGCGGTACCTGTCCAGCTCGGTGATGTCCGCCTCGTCGTTGTGGGTGACGTGCGGGATGTTCAGCCAGGACCTGTGCAGCGCGGGGCCGGACAGCTTCTTGATGCGGCTCATCTCGACGTTCTCGACCGGGCCGAACTTCGAGAAGTCCACCGCCGGGATCGGCGGGATGCCCATGCCGCCCTGCGCGGCACCGCCGCCGGCGGCCGCGGGGGCGGCCTGCGACTTCAGCGCCTTCTCGACATCCTCGCGCAGGATGCGCCCCTTGCGCCCCGAGCCGTTGAGCCGCGTCAGGTCGACCTCGACCCGCCGCGCATAGGCCCGCACCGACGGCGAGGCATGCACGCGGCTGAAGCCCGCATCCGTCACCGGCGCGGGGGCTGGCTGCGCATTGCCTCCGGACGACGCGGGCTGCTCGGCCGGTTTCTCGGCGGGCTTCGACTCGGCCTTGGGCTCTTCCTTGGCGCTGTCCTTCGGCGCCTCGTCGGCGCCGCCGTCCTCGGCCTCGATCAGCAGCACGACCGAACCTTCGGACAGCTTGTCGCCTTCCGAAACCTTGATCTCCTTCACGACACCCGCGTGGCTCGACGGCACCTCCATCGTCGCCTTTTCGGATTCCAGCTCGATGATCGGGTCCTCGACGGCGATCGTGTCGCCCACGCTCACCAGCACGGTCACCACCGGAACGTCGGTGAAATCGCCGATGTCGGGTACCTTTACCTCAGTCGTCATGTTCTGTTCCCCTCCGTGTCCCGCGTCACACAAGCCGCGGGTTCGGCTTTCCGCCGTCGATTTCGTACTTGTCCAGCGCCTGTTTCAGCGTCTTGTCGTCCACCGCGCCCTCGCGCCACAGGTCGACCATGGCGGCCGCGGCGATGTGGTTGGCGTCCACCTCGAAGAAGCGCCGCAGGTTCACCCGGCTGTCCGAGCGGCCGAACCCGTCGGTGCCCAGCACTGTGAACCGCCCCGGCACGCAGGGCCGGATCTGCTCGGCGTAGTTCTTCATGTAGTCGGTGGCGGCGATGATCGGGCCCTTCACGCCCTCCAGCAGCTCCTCGGCATAGGCGCGGCGCGGCTCGGCGAACGGGTTGAGGCGGTTGAACCGCAGCACGTCCTGGCAGTCGCGCGCCACCTCGTTGAAGCTGGTGGCCGACCAGATGTCGGACGTGACGCCGAAATCGTCCTTCAGCATCTCGGCCGCCTTGATCGCCTGCACCAGGATCGTCCCCGAGCCCATCAGGTTCACGTGCTTCTTGCCCGGTCGGTTGGTCTTGGTCATCCGGTAGAGCCCGCGGATGATGCCCTCCTCGGCGCCCATGGGCATCTCGGGGTGGTGGTAGTTCTCGTTCATCAGCGTCAGGTAAAAGTAGACGTCGTCCTGGTCCTGGTACATCCGCTTCAGCCCGTGCTGGACGATCACCGCCACCTCGTAGCTGAAGGTCGGGTCGTAGCTGATGCAGTTCGGCACCGTGCCCGCCAGGATGTGGCTGTGCCCGTCCTGGTGCTGCAGCCCCTCGCCGTTGAGCGTGGTGCGCCCCGCCGTGCCGCCCAGCAGGAAACCGCGCGCGCGGCTGTCACCGGCGGCCCAGCACATGTCGCCCACGCGCTGGAACCCGAACATCGAGTAGTAGATGTAGAACGGGATCATCGGTACGCCGTGGTTGGCATAGGCCGTCGCGGCGGCGATCCAGTCGGCCATGGCGCCGGCCTCGTTGATGCCCTCCTGCAGAACCTGCCCGTCGGCGGATTCCTTGTAGTACATCATCTGGTCGCGGTCCTGCGGCGTGTAGTTCTGCCCCAGCGGGTTGTAGATGCCCACGCTGCGGAACAGCCCCTCCATGCCGAAGGTGCGGGATTCGTCCGGCACGATCGGGACCACGCGCTTGCCGATCTTCTTGTCGCGCAGCAGCGTCGTCAGGATCCGCACGAACGCCATGGTCGTCGAAATCTCGCGGTCGCCGGTCGATTCCAGCTGGCCCTTGAACTTGTCCAGCCCGGGCACCTCCAGCGCCTCGGTGCTCGGCTCGCGCCGCGGGAAGGAACCGCCCAGCTCGCGCCGGCGCTCGGACATGTAGGCCTTCTGCGCGTTGTTCAGCGTGACGTAGGGGATGTCCTTTTCCAGCTCCTCGTCCGAGACGGGGATCTTGAAGCGGTCGCGCATCTCCTTGAGCTGCTCGACCTGCATCTTCTTCTGCTGGTGGGTGATGTTCTGGCCTTCCCCGGCCGAGCCCATGCCGTAGCCCTTGACCGTCTTGACCAGCAGGCAGGTGGGCTGGCCCACGGACTTCGTCGCGCGCAGGAAGGCGTTGTAGACCTTCTTGGGGTCGTGCCCGCCGCGCCGCAGGGCCCAGATCTGGTCGTCGGTCCAGTCCTTCACCAGTTCGGCGGTCTCGGGGTACTTGCCGAAGAAATGCTCGCGGATATAGGCGCCGTCCTTCGACTTGAAGGTCTGGTAGTCGCCGTCCACCGTCTCGTCCATCAGCTGGCGCAGCTTGCCGGAGGTGTCCTGCTCCAGCAGTTCGTCCCAGCCGCGGCCCCACAGCAGCTTGATCACGTCCCAGCCGGCGCCGCGGAACTCGCCCTCCAGCTCCTGCACGATCTTGCCGTTGCCGCGCACCGGGCCGTCGAGGCGCTGCAGGTTGCAGTTGACCACGAAGATCAGGTTGTCGAGCCCCTCGCGCGCGGCGAGGGAAATCGCGCCCAGGCTTTCCGGCTCGTCCATCTCGCCGTCGCCGAGGAAGGCCCAGACCTTGCGGTCCTGCTTCTCGATCAACCCGCGGTTCTCGAGGTACTTCATGAAGCGCGCCTGGTAGACCGCCATGATCGGGCCCAGGCCCATGCTGACGGTCGGGAACTGCCAGTAATCGGGCATCAGCCAGGGGTGCGGGTAGGACGACAGACCGCCTCCCGCGACCTCGGACCGGAACTTGGTCAGCTCCTCCTCGCTGATGCGCCCCTCCATGAACGAGCGCGCGTAGATGCCGGGCACCACGTGGCCCTGGAAGAACACCAGGTCGCCGCCGTGGATCGCCGACTTCGAGCGCCAGAAATGGTTGAGCCCCACGTCGTACAGCGCCGCCGACGACGCGAAGGACGCGATGTGACCGCCGTACTCGGTGCTGATGCGGTTGCGCTTGACCACCGTGGCCATGGCGTTCCAGCGGTTGATGGTGCGGATGCGCCACTCCATCTCGTGGTCGCCGGGCATGTCGACCTCGTCATCGGGCGAGATCGTGTTCTGGTAGGGCGTGGTCGCGCTGAACGGCAGCCGCGCGCCGGCCGCCCGGGCCTGCTGCACCGCCTTGTCGAGCAGGAAATGCGCGCGGTCCGGACCGTCGCGCAGGATCACGTCCTCGATCGCCTCCTGCCATTCCTGGCTTTCGGTCGGATCGATGTCGCTTGGCTGATCTTTCATGAACCCTCTTCCCTTCTGGCGCCCGGTGCGGTCAGGCCGTTCAAGGCCCTTTTCCCCACGGGCACGGCATCCCTGACGGACAAGTCTGCACACCTCGTCCGGCGTTGCAATCCGGCTCTAGCAGGTAGGGCGACGCGGCGGCAGGCAAGCGAATGCAAAGGCGCCATGCGTCCGGCGCAAGGCTGGCGGGCTGTCCCTAAGCGTTTTGCAGTGCAGCATTTTTCGCGCTGCCCGGCATCGCCGGAACCCGCCGCCGCGGCGCGTTCCGGCGCCCGGTCAAGGGGATGGCGGCGACGGGTTGAAGATGCTGCAGCGCAGCGGCGCGCGCCGTCCCGACCGCCCGCGCCACGCGCGGTCAAGGCCGCGTGATCCGGTGCGCAGCGCGCCCGCTCAGGTGCGGCCGAACAGACGCTCGATATCCGACAGTTTCAGCGACACGTAGGTGGGCCGGCCGTGGTTGCACTGGCCGGAATGGGGCGTCGCCTCCATCTCGCGCAGCAGGGCGTTCATCTCTTCGGGGCGCATCCGCCGTCCGGACCGGATCGAGCCGTGGCACGCGACCCGGCTCAGGATCGCCTCGATGCGCTCCTGCACCAGCTGCGTGCCGCCCATCTCGGACAGCTCGTCCAGGATGTCGTGCACCAGCGCCCTGGCGTCCACGTTGCCCAGCAGCGCGGGAGTCTCCTGCACCGCGACGGCGCCCTCGCCGAAGGGCTCGATCCCCAGCCCCATGCGCGACAGCGTTTCGGCGTGCTCCAGCAGCCGGTCGCGGTCGTCGGCGGACAGGTCCACCACCTCGGGGATCAGCAGCGCCTGCGCCGCCACGCCCCGCTCGGCCATCTGGGCCTTGAGCTTCTCGTAGACCAACCGTTCGTGCGCCGCGTGCTGGTCGACGATGACGATGCCGTCGTCGGTCTGCGCGATGATGTAGTTCTCGTGCACCTGCCCCCGCGCGGCGCCCAGCGGCAGCGCCTCGGTCTCGGGCTGCGGCGCGGGCGCCTCGTCCACCCTTCCTGAAAATGCCTGCGGCATCTCGGCAAAGCCGGGCTGTGCCGGCATCGGCGCCTGCGCGGCGTAGGACGCCCCGCGCGCCGCCGGCCCCGGCCGGTCCATCTGGTAGACGCGCGGCGCCGTGCCTGTCTGGAAAGCCGGCTCGGGCCGCATCGCGCCCAGCGCCGCGCCAGCGACGGTCGAGGACGCCCGGTGCCCCGCCTCGGCCAGCGCGTGCCGCAGCGCCGAGACGATCAGCCCGCGCACCACGCCCGCCTCGCGGAACCGCACCTCGGACTTGGCGGGATGCACGTTCACGTCCACCCGCGCCGGCTCGCAATCGAGAAACAGCGCCACCGCGGGATGCCGGTCGCGGCTGAGGAAATCCGCGTAGGCCCCGCGCAGCGCGCCGATCAGCAGCTTGTCCCGCACTGGGCGGCCGTTGACGAACAGGTGCTGCGCCGTGGCCGAGCCGCGCGAATAGGTCGGCAGCGCCGCGAAGCCGGTCAGGCGCAGCCCCTCGCGTTCGGCATCCACGGCGATCGCGTTCTCGGTGAACTCCGCGCCCATCACCCGCGCCAGCCGGCCGCGCAGCGCGTCGAACAGGTCGCCCGTCTCGGGGTCGGCGCGGAACGTCACCCGCGCGTCGCCGCCCGACACGTCGCGCAGCACGAACCCCACCGCGGGTTCGGCCATCGCCAGCCGGCGCACCACCTCGCCCACGGCCTGCGCCTCGGCGCGGTCGGTGCGCAGGAACTTCAACCGCGCGGGCGTGGCGAAGAACAGGTCGCGCAGCGTCACCACCGTGCCGCCCGAAAGCGCGCAGGGCCGCACCGCGCCCGCCTGCCCGCCGCTGACGGCGATCTCGACCGCGTCGTGCCCCGCGGCGCGGCTTTGCAGCACCAGCCGGCCCACCGCGCCGAGCGAGGGCAGCGCCTCGCCCCGGAACCCGAACGAGTGGATGTCGAGCAGATCCGTACCGTCGATCTTCGACGTGGCATGCCGTGCCAACGCAAGCGGCAGGTCCTCGGCAGTCATGCCGCAGCCGTCGTCGATCACCCGGATCAGCGTCTTGCCGCCATCCGCGATCTCGACCGTCACCCGCCGCGCGCCCGCGTCGAGCGCGTTCTCGACCAGCTCCTTGACGGCCGAGGCCGGGCGTTCGACCACCTCGCCGGCGGCGATGCGGTTCACCGCGCCCTCGTCGAGCTGCCGGATCGTCGGGCGTATGTTGGGGCTGTGCGTGTTCATGCCACAAGACCTAGCACGGCCCGGGCGATTCTGAAAACGCCTTGCGGCACCCGGGCAGACTATTGCGTTGCCGACACGCCGACCACCGGTCGCAAGACTTGCAACGATTTAATGACAGACAGCGTTGGATGATTGCGCTACCTTGTCGCACATCAGACCACAGGAGCTGATCATGCTGGTGCCACGCATCACCTACGACACGATCGTCGCCATCTACGGCGACGCCTTCGCCAAACTCTGGTTCCGTCCCGTCCCGATCACCCAGCGCATCCTCTAGCCGCCCGTCGCCGCCGCGTACCAGTCGCGGATCGCCGCGCGCTCGGCCTCTTCCAACCACGACAGGTTCGCGGGCGGCATCGCGTGGCTCAGTCCGGCCTGCAGATGGATCGCCCGCGCCTGCGCCGCGATCTGGTCCGGCGTTTCCAGATGCACCCCCTTGGGCGCCCAGTGCAGCCCTGGCCAGGCCGGCTGTTCCGCGTGACACATCGAACAGCGCGTCACTACGATCTGCTCGACATCCGCGAACCCCTCGGCCTGCGCGAAGCGCATCGCCGCCCCGTCGGACACCGCGCGCGCATCGCGCGCCAGCGGCGCGGTCGACAGGCCCACGATCGCGATGAACAGCATCACCGTCACCGCCCAGGTCCACCACGGCATCCCCTTGCGCTGGTGCATCGTGTTGAAGAAGTGCCGGATCGTCACCCCCATCAGGAACACCAGGCTGGCGATGACCCAGTTCCACTGGCTGGCGAACGCCAGCGGGTAGTGGTTCGACAGCATCAGGAACAGCACCGGCAGCGTCAGGTAGTTGTTGTGGGTGCTGCGCTGCTTGGCGATCTTGCCGTATTTGGGGTCCGGCTTGCGCCCGGCGATCAGGTCGGCCACCACCACCTTCTGGTTGGGGATGATGATCATGAAGACGTTCGCGCTCATGATCGTGGCGGTGAAGGCGCCGAGGTGCAGCAGCGCCGCCCGCCCCGAAAACACCTGCGTGTAGCCCCAGGCCATCGCCACCAGCACGAAGAACAGCGCCACCATCAGCCCGGTCTGGTTGGCGTCCACGAACACCTTGCAAAGCTGGTTGTAAACCAGCCAGCCGAAGGCCAGCGACGCGACCGAGATCGCCACCGCCTGCCACACCGCAAGATCCATGACCGACGCGTCGATCAGGTAGAACTCGGCGCCCAGATAATAGACGAGCGCCAGCAACACGAACCCGCTGATCCAGGTCCAGTAGCTTTGCCATTTGTGCCAGATCAGCCCGTCGGGCATGTGTTCGGGCGCCACCAGGTATTTCTGGATGTGGTAGAACCCGCCGCCATGCACCTGCCACTCCTCGCCGTCGGCGCCGCTGGCCAGGTTGCGGTCGCGGTGCAGCCCGAGGTCCAGCGCGATGAAATAGAAGCTCGACCCGATCCAGGCGATCGCGGTGATAACGTGCAGCCAGCGCACGGCGAATTCGATCCAGGCGCCCATCGCGGCGAGGTCGTACATGGCAAGTCTCCGAAAATCCGCCGGCACCTTAGACACGCCCCGCGCCGAAGGTCAGCCCCCCGCGCGGGGTCAGGCACGAATTTCGCTCCCCCGGGCTTGCAATACATTCATATTCGTTTATGTGAATGTGACAACGACGAACGGCACAACACGGAAAGGCGACGCGATGTTTACCCGCACCAGCCCCTCGACCGGCCCCACCTCGCCCGAGGTCACCGGCTTCTACGACCCCGACACCGGGTCCATCATGTACGTGGCCGCCGATCCGGCCACGAAGAAGGCCGCCCTGATCGACGTCGTGCTGGACTTCGATCCCGAACACGGCCGCACCCGCACCGACAGCGCGCAAGAGGTGCTCGACTTCGTGCGCGACCAGGGCCTGACCGTGGAATGGGTGCTCGACACCCACCCGCATGCCGACCACATGATGGCCAGCGCCTGGCTGAAGGAACAAACCGGCGCGCCCAACGCGATCGGCGAGAAGGTGCGCGACATCGCGGGCCTCTGGGCCGGCTACTACAACCTGCCGAAGGCCTTCGACGCCGACCGCGACTTCGACAAGCTGTTCGCCGAGGGCGACACCTTCGCCATCGGCGACCTTGCGGTGACGGTGATGTTCTCGCCCGGGCACACGCTGGGCTCGATCACCTACGTGATGGGCGACGCGGCCTTCGTGCACGACACGTTCATGCACGTGGATGCCGGCACCACGCGCGCCGATTTTCCGGGCGGCGATTCCGGCCAGCTCTACGACTCGCTGATGGCGATCCTCGCCCTGCCCGACGACACGCGGCTCTTCGTCGGCCACGACTACCCGCCCGTCGGCGACCGCAAGGACCCCGCGTGGGAGGCGACCGTGGCCGAGCACAAGGCGCACAACAAGCACCTGGGCGGCGGCACGCCGAAGGCCGCGTTCATCAAGCTGCGCGACGAACGCGACGCCACGCTGAACCTGCCCGACCGCATGCTGCACGCACTGCAGGTCAACCTGCGCGGCGGCCGGCTTCCCCCGGCCGAGGATGACGGGCACTCTTACTTCAAGATTCCCGCGAACAAGTTCTGAGGAGGACCCGATGAAGACCGAAACCGTAGGCGACGCCACCTTCGAGACCTGGACCCCGGACGAGGTCCAGGCCGCGCTCGACAAGCACGAGATCGTCCTGATCGACGTGCGTACGCCGCAAGAGTTCATGTTTGAGCATATCGAGGGCGCGCTGCTGATGCCGATGGCCTTCTTCAAGGCCGACGCGCTGCCCGGCCAATCGGAAAAGAAGATCGTCTTCCATTGCGGCTCGGGCGCGCGCTCGGAAAAGGTCTCGCGCGCCGCGATCGAGGCCGGCATGACCCAGGTCGCGCACATGGAGGGCGGCTTCGGCGCGTGGAAGCAGTCGGGCAAGCCGCACATCACCACGAACATGGCCACCGGCGCCCCGCAGCGCAAAGCCTGACCGGTGGACCCGAACGAAAGGCGGGGGCGGACATCCCATGTCCGCCCCCGCTTCGTCGTCTGCTTTAGGCTCGCGGCGACCGGGAATCCCTAACGAATCCTGAATCCGTCTCTGCAAGCCATTGAATTTCCTAGGGCGCCCCGGTGTCCCATCGTGGGACACCGAATTCTTCGCCTCAGGCCGCGCGGCTGCCGGCCTTCATCAGCCCCTCGCGTTCCAGCTGGGCATGCGCCTCGTCGAGGCTGGTCCAGGCCCGCTCGATCAGGGTGTCGATCTCGGATTTCGAGATCACCAGCGGCGGCGAGATGATCATCCGGTCGCCCACGTGGCGCATCACCAGGTTGTTGGCAAAGCACCGCTCGCGGGTGATCAGGCCCACCGTGCCCGCCTCGGCCTCGAAGGGCGCGCGCGCCGCCTTGTCCGGGGTCAGCGCGATCGAGCCCATCATGCCCACGATCTTCGCCTCGCCCACCAGCGGATGGTCGGTCAGGCTCTCGAACTTCTCCTTGAGGTAGGGCGCCGTCTCCTCGCGGACGCGGGTGACAATCCCTTCTTCGTCGAGGATGCGCAGGTTCTCCAGCGCGACCGCGCAGGCCACCGGGTGCCCGGAATAGGTGTAGCCGTGGTTGAACTCGGTGTCCGAGATCACGCGCGCCACCTCGTCCGACAGGATCGACCCGCCGATCGGCTGGTAGCCCGACGACAGCCCCTTGGCGATCGTCATGATGTCCGGCGTGATCCCCATCGTCTGGCTGCCGAACCAGTTGCCGGTCCGCCCGAAGCCGCAGATCACCTCGTCCGCGATCAGCAGGATGCCGTATTCCTTCACGATGCGGCTGATCTCGGGCCAGTAGGTCTCCGGCGGGACGATCACCCCGCCCGCGCCCTGCACCGGCTCGGCGATGAAGGCCGCGACCTTGTCCGGCCCGATCTCGAGGATCTTGTCCTCGAGCTGCTTGGCCATGGCGAGGCCGAACTCCTCGGGGCTCTGGTCGCCGCCGGCCGACCACCAGTCGGGCTGGTCGATATGCGCGATGCCCGGGATCGGCATGCCGCCCTGCGCGTGCATGCCCTTCATGCCGCCAAGCGACCCCGACCCGACCGACGAGCCATGGTAGGCGTTCCAGCGCGAGATCACGACCTGCCGCTCGGGCTGGCCCTTCTCGTGCCAGTAGGTGCGCACCAGCCGCAGGTTGGTGTCGTTCGCCTCTGAGCCCGAGCCCGCGAAGAACACGTGGTTCAGATCGCCCGGCGCCAGCTCGGCCAGCCGCGCGGCGAGGTTGATCGCCGGCACGTGCGTGGTCTGGAAGAAGGTGTTGTAGAACGGCAGCTCGCGCATCTGGCGCGCCGCGGCATCCGCCAGCTCGGACCGGCCGTAGCCGATGTTCACGCACCACAGGCCCGCCATCCCGTCGAGGATACGATTGCCGTCGCTGTCGGTCAGCCAGCAGCCCTCGGCGCGGGTGATGACGCGCGCGCCCTTGCCGCGCAGACCCGCGCCGTGGGTGAACGGATGCATGTGGTGAGCCGCATCCATCGCCTGCAGCTCGGCGGTGGGCGAATTCGGCGTGAGAATGGTCATGGGAAGCCTCCGGAAACTTTCGCGGCAGAATATGATCAAATTCCGGCGCGGTCAATCGAATCGCGGCCGGGCACCCCGCCGCACTCAGAGGCTCTGGGCGATCAGCGCCATCCCCTGCGCCACGTCGTCCCGCATCGCCAGCGCCGCGGCCTCGGCATCGCCGGCGCGCAGCGCGGCGGTCAGTTCCTTGTGCCGGTCGGGCAGGTTCGCTGTGCCGATGCGCCCGCAGACCACGCGCAGCGACGGGCCGAACCGCAGCCACAGAGAATCCGACAGGCTGGTCAGGATCGGCGCGTCGGCCAGCACGTTCAGCCCGGCGTGAAAGCGGTGATTCTCGCGCAGGTACAGCGGGATGTCTCCGCGCGCGATCGCGCGATCCAGCCGGGCGTCGGTGTCGTCCAGCGCGGCAATCGCGTCGGGATGCGCCGCACCTGCGGCCCGAGACGCCAGCATCGGCTCAATCGCCAGCCGCGCCTCGGTCAGCTCCGATACCGCGGCTGCATCCAGCACGGGCACCGCGATGCGGCGATTGCCCAGCGATTTCAACGCGCCTTCCGCCGTCAGGCGGCGCAGCGCCTCGCGCACGGGCGTCATCCCGGCGTCGAGCAGGGTCACCAGCCCCTGGATCGTGACCGCCTGCCCGGGCTCGATATCCCCGAACAGGATCATCTCGCGCAATTCGCGGTAGACCTGTTCGTGCGCCGGCAGGCGCGGGTCCGCTGCCGTGATATTCATCGCGCTGCCTCCTTGCGCTGCGGCATCGTTGGTGTCGTCTTGCGCGCGACACCGACGCATGAAAGCATCGCAGGTGTTGCCAAACCGCGCAACGTTTGATCAAATTCGCGGATGACGGGGCGAAGACCCCGCACCTTTCGGGAGAAGCACATGAAGACCATCGTTCAAGTGACCGCGACCCTGGCGCTGGCCGCCGGCGCCGCGAGCGCGCAGGAAGTCCGCGTCTACAACTGGTCGGACTACATCGACGAGGAATTGCTGACGAAGTTCGAGGAAGAGACCGGCATCGACCTGATCTACGACGTGTTCGACAGCAACGAGGTCCTCGAGACCAAGATGCTGGCCGGCGGTTCGGGCTACGACGTCGTGGTGCCCACCGGCACCTTCCTGCAGCGCCAGATCCAGGCCGGCGCGTTCCAGCCGCTGGACAAGTCGCAGCTGCCCAACCTCGACAACATGTGGGACACGATCGAAGAGCGGACCGCGGTCTACGACCCGGGCAACGAATACTCGATCAACTACATGTGGGGCACGACCGGCATCGGCGCCGACGTCAACAAGGTCACCGACATCCTGGGCGAGGACGCGCCGCTTGGCAGTCTCGACCTGATCTTCGACCCCGAGAACATGGAGCAACTGGCCGAGTGCGGCGTGATGTTCCTCGACGCGCCGACCGAGATGATCCCGGCCGCGCTGACCTATGCCGGCCTCGATCCCGACCGCAAGGACGAGGAAGCGCTGGCCGCGGCCGAAGAGGTCCTGATGGCCGTGCGTCCCTACGTGCAGAAGTTCCACAGCAGCGAATACATCAACGCGCTGGCCAACGGCGACATCTGCGTGGCCTTCGGCTGGTCCGGCGACATCCTGCAGGCCCGCGACCGCGCGGCCGAGGCCGAGAACGGCGTCGAGATCGTCTACAACGCGCCCGAGGAAGGCGCGCTGATGTGGTTCGACCAGATGGCTATCCCGGTCGACGCACCGAACCCCGAGGCCGCGCACACGTTCCTGAACTTCATCATGGACGCGCAGAACATGGCGCAGGCGACGAACTACGTCTACTTCGCCAACGGCAACGAAGCCTCGCAGGAATTCCTCAACGAGGACGTGATCGGCGACACCGCGATCTACCCGTCGGCCGAGGCGCTCGAGAACCTGTACACGGTCACGCCGTTCCCCCCGCGCGAGCAGCGTGACCTGACGCGCATGTGGACGCGCGTCAAGTCGGGCACCTGACACCAACCGATGGCCCGCCCCGCGCGTTCGGGGCGGGCCCTTCCTCGACCGGATTCCCGCATATGGCACAGACCGTCTTCGCCCCTTGGGAAGACCCCGAGGAGAAGCCCCTTATCGAATTCCGCAACGTGACGAAGCGCTTCGGCGATTTCGTCGCCATCGACGACCTGTCGCTGTCGATCTACCGCAAGGAATTCTTCGCCCTTCTCGGCCCGTCGGGCTGCGGAAAGACGACGATGATGCGCATGCTGGCGGGGTTCGAGGATCCGAGCGAAGGCGCCATTTTGCTGGAAGGCCGTGACATTTCCGGCGTGCCGCCCAACCGTCGCGCCGTGAACATGATGTTCCAGAGCTACGCGCTGTTCCCGCACCTGTCGGTCTGGGACAACATCGCCTTCGGCCTGAAGCGCGAGGGCCAGCCCAAGGACAAGATCGCCGCCCGCGTCGACGAGATGCTGCGCCTGACGCGTCTGACCAAGTTCTCGGGGCGCAAGCCGCACCAGATCTCGGGCGGGCAACGGCAGCGCGTGGCGCTTGCCCGAAGCCTCGCCAAGGCGCCCAAGCTGCTGCTGCTCGACGAACCGCTGGGCGCGCTCGACCGCAAGCTGCGGGAAGAGACGCAGTTCGAGCTGATGGATATCCAGGAGAAGACAGGCACCACCTTCGTCATCGTCACCCACGACCAGGAAGAGGCGATGACCGTCGCGAGCCGGGTCGCCGTGATGGACGAGGGGCGCATCGTGCAGGTCGCCACGCCCTCGGTCATCTACGAGGCGCCGACATCGGTCTACGTGGCCGATTTCATCGGCGACGTGAACCTGATCCGCGGCACTGCGCATGCCCGGCCCGAGGCCCCTGCGTCGGCGGTCGAACCCGTGGCAGAACCGCTTGCGCCCGAACACGCGGCCGCCGAGCCCGCCGCCACGCCCGACCCGGCGGCACCGGACCCCGAGGCACCCGCGGCCGAGGCGCCGCTTCCCGTCGATCCGCGCGCGCCGCAGCCCAATGCGCTTGGCGAGTGGCTGCACGACAGGGTGCTGTTCCCGATCATCGGCCGCCGCAAACCGCAGCAGAAGCTGCTGCCCGCGCCTTCGGCCGAGGAACGCGCCGCAGCACCCAGGCGCGCCGCACCGTCGGCCGCCAGTACCGCGCGCAGCGACGATCCGGACACGATCCAGGGCGGCGGCATCGCCATCGAATGGGCCGAGGGCCAGCCGCCGGTGATCGCGACCAACGGCGACGCGGCGCTCGATGGCAAGCCCGTCGTGCTGGCGCTCCGCCCCGAGAAGGTCAGCATCGGCAAGACCGAACTCGACACGCCCAACACGCTGCGCGGCAAGGTCATCGACATCGCCTATCTCGGCAATATCTCGACCTACCACGTGCAGTTGGCCAACGGCGCGATGATCAAGGCGCAGACGGCCAACACCCGCCGCTTGTCGCGCCGCGACATCACTTGGGAGGACGACGTCTGGGTCGGCTTCTCGGCCACCGCCGGCGTGGTGCTGGAAGAATGAGCGTCGAAGAGGCCGAGACCCGCCACCGGGGCGAGGCGCTGCGCAAGGCGATCCTGATCGCCGTGCCTTACATTTGGCTGCTGGCGCTGTTCCTGGTGCCCTTCGCGATCGTCGTGAAGATCTCGCTGTCGGACATCGCGCTGGCGCGCCCGCCCTACATGCCGCAGCTCGACCTCTCCGCCGGTCTCGCCGGCCTGCGCGACTTCTTCGCGGCGCTCGACTTCGAGAACTTCGTCTTCCTGACCGAGGACGATCTCTACTGGATGGCTTATCTCAGCTCGCTGCAGATCGCCGCCGTTTCGACGATCATCACGCTGCTGGTGGGCTACCCGATCGCCTACGGCATGGCGCGCGCCGCGCCCGAATGGCGGCCCACGCTGCTGATGCTGGTGATCCTGCCGTTCTGGACCTCGTTCCTGATCCGCGTCTATTCGTGGATGGGCATCCTGTCGAACGAGGGCACGCTGAACTCGCTGCTGCTGTGGCTGGGCGTGATCGACGCGCCACTCCAGATCATGAACACCAACATCGCCGTCTATATCGGCGTGGTCTATACCTACCTGCCGTTCATGATCCTGCCGATCTACGCGACGCTGGACAAGATGGACGCCTCGCTGCTGGAAGCCGCCGAGGATCTGGGCTGCTCGCGGACCAAGGCGTTCTGGCTGGTCACGCTGCCGCTGTCGAAGGGCGGCATCATCGCCGGCTGCTTCCTGGTCTTCATTCCCACGATCGGCGAATTCGTGATCCCCACCCTGCTGGGCGGGTCCGAGACGCTGATGATCGGCAAGGTGTTGTACGAAGAGTTCTTCTCGAACCGCGACTGGCCGGTGGCCTCGGCGGTGGCCGTGGTGCTGCTGCTGATCCTGATCATCCCGATCGTGCTGTTCCAGCGCAACGAGCAGAAGCAACGGGAGGCCGAGGGATGAGGGGCTTTTCCTGGTTCAACGCGACCGCGCTGACGCTGGGCTTCGCGTTTCTGTACCTGCCGATGATCCTGCTGGTGATCTACTCGTTCAACGAAAGCCGGCTGGTGACCGTCTGGGCGGGCTTCTCGACCAAGTGGTACGGAGAGCTGCTGCGTGACGCCGAGTTCCTCGACGCCGCCTGGATCACGCTGCAGGTGGCGGTGTTCTCGTCGACCATCGCCACGGTGCTGGGCACGATGGCCGCCTATGTGCTGATCCGCGCCGGCCGCTTCCGGGGCCGCACGCTGTTCTCGGGGATGATCTACGCCCCGCTGGTGATGCCCGAGGTGATCACCGGCCTGTCGCTGCTGCTGCTGTTCATCGGCCTCAACATCGACCGCGGAGTATTTACGGTGGTGCTGGCGCATACCACGTTCTCGATGTGCTACGTCTCGGTCGTGGTCTCGTCGCGGCTGGCCACGTTCGATCGCGCGCTGGAAGAGGCGGCGCTGGACCTCGGCGCCTCGCCGTTCCACGCCTTCCGGCTTGTGACGCTGCCGATCATCGCCCCGGCGGTGATCTCGGGCTGGCTGCTGGCCTTCACCCTGTCGCTCGACGATCTGGTGATCGCCAGCTTCACCACCGGCCCCGGCGCCACGACCCTGCCGATCAAGATCTTCTCGGCCGTGCGTCTGGGCGTCAGCCCGCAGATCAACGCGCTGTCGACGCTGATGATCGCGATCGTCGCCATCGGCGTCATCACCGCGTCGCTGATCTCGAAGCGCGCGGCGGTCCGGCAGGCGCGCGAGGAACTGGCCGGGCAGCGCACCGCGGAATGAAGCGCCTCTACGAGCCCGCCGCCTATGGCCCGCAGGGCGCCTGCTGGTGGGCCGACACCGTGTCGGCCGACCCGTGGCAGCAGCTGCAGAGCGACATGCGCTGCGACGTGGCCATCATCGGCGGCGGTTTCACCGGTCTGTCGGCGGCGCTGCACCTCGCGCAGGACGGCATCGACGTCGCGGTTCTCGAGGCCGAGCATGCGGGCTGGGGGGCTTCGGGGCGCAACGGCGGCTTCTGCTGCCTCGGCGGCGCCAAGGCACCACGTTCGCTGCTGCTGCGCCGGCACGGGGCCGAGGGCCTGGCCGAATGGCGCAGGGCGGAAATGGCGGCGGTCGAGCTGGTCGACGGGTTGCTGCGCGAACACGGCATCGACGCCGACCGGCACTCCGAGGGCGAAACGCAGCTTGCGCACACGCCGAAGGCTTGGGCGCGCCTGCAGGCCGGCGCGGACGAGGCGCGCGCCGATTACGGCGTCGCGCCCACGCTGATCCCGCAGGACGCGCTGGCCGAGCACGGTCTCGGCGGGCCGTGGTACGGCGCCGCCACCACGCCGATCGGCTTCGCGCTGAACCCGCGCAAGTACCACGCGGGCCTTGCCCGGGCCGCTCAGGGCGCCGGCGCCGCGCTGTACCAGGACAGCGCCGTCACCCGGCTGC
>NZ_JBELMH010000033.1:0-34851 GCF_042096055.1 Citreimonas sp.
AACCGCAACCAGATCGGCGCCATCGTCGGCTCCCAGCCCTTCGGCGGCGAGGGGTTGTCGGGCACCGGTCCCAAGGCGGGCGGGCCGCTCTACGTCGACCGGTTCCGCCGCCACGACGCAAACCCGGACGGCGCCGAGGCATGGCCCCGCGCCGCCGACGCCGCAAAGCTCACCAAGCGCCTGAAGGACGCCGCGCGCCCCGGCCCGGTCATCCGACAGGACCTGCCCGGGCCGACCGGCGAGGCGAACCAGTACGTCACCCTGCCCCGCGACCCGGTGCTGTGCGCGGGCCCCGGCGCAAAGGCGGCGGCCGAGCAGGCGCGCCTCGTCCGCGACCTCGACGGCATCGCGGTCGAGGCCGATGGCCTGCCCGAGCCCGAGACGCTGGAGCAGCTTCGCGGCGTCTCGGCCGTGCTGTGGTGGGGCGACGCCGAGACCGCGCGCGCAATGCGCCAGGCACTGGCGCGGCGCGACGGGCCGATCGTGCCGCTGATCACCGGCGCGCCCGATCGCGGCCATGCCCGGGCCGAACGTCACGTCTGCATCGACACCACCGCCGCGGGCGGCAACGCGGCCCTGTTGGCGGGCGGGGAATAGACAATCCGCGGCACGCGCGCCTTGACGCCACCGTCGCGCGTGCCACTGTCCGTGCATGTTTCCGATCCGCGATCACAACCCCTCGGGGCGGACGCCGTTCGTCACCTACGCACTGATCGCGATCAACGTGGCGGTGTTCCTGGGCACCTGGAACCTCGAGGCCGATCCCCGCGCGCTGATGAGCTTCTACGCCGATTACGCGCTTGTCCCCGCGCTGGTGAGCGAGGGCATGGGCCTCGGCGGCTTCGTCACCTCGATGTTCGTGCACGGCGGGCTGATGCACCTGGCCGGCAACATGCTGTTCCTGTTCATCTTCGGCGACAACATCGAGGACGAGATGGGCCATGTCGGCTTCGCGCTGTTCTACCTCGCCTCGGGGCTTGCGGCGGGGCTGGGGCAGTTCGTGGCCGACCCGTCCTCGACGATCCCGATGGTCGGCGCCTCGGGCGCGATCGCGGGCGTGATGGGCGGCTACCTGCTGCTCTATCCCAAGGCGCGCGTCGACATCCTGATCATCCTGGTGATCATCTTCCGCGTCATCCCCCTGCCCGCCTGGATCCTGCTGGCGCTGTGGTTCGGCATGCAGATCTTCGGCGGCTTCTCGTCGCCGGCGGACCAGGGCGGCGTCGCCTACTGGGCGCATGCGGGCGGGTTCATCGCCGGCGTGGTGCTGACCGTCCCGGTCTGGCTCAAGCGCGGCGGCCCGGCCTACTGGAGCGTGACCCATGGCCATCCGCCGCATCCCGAGGCACGATACAGCCTGACCCGCACGCACATCCCGCGCGTGCCCCGCCAGTCGCGCGGGCACGACGGCCCCTGGGGACGAGGACGACGATGACCGACACCGACAAGACTGAAACCCGTCGCGCCACCTGCCATTGCGGCGCGGTGGAGCTGAACGTGCGGCTGACCGACGGGCTGAACACCGCTCGGCGCTGCGACTGTTCCTTCTGCCGCAGGCGGGGCGCGCCCGCCGTCTCGGCCCCGCTCGACGGGATCCACGTGGTGCGCGGCGCCGACAAGCTGACGCTCTACAGCTTCGGCACGCACACCGCGAAACACCATTTCTGCAGCATCTGCGGCGTCTACATGTATCACCGCCGCCGGTCCGACCCGAACCAGTACGGCGTGAACCTCTACACGATCGAGGGGGTCGAGCCGAAGGAGACCGAGCCGTTGCCCTGGCTCGACGGGGTCAATCACCCGTCGGACCGCGACGGCGCCGCCTAGCGGTTGCGCAGCAGCTTGGACAGCGGGTCGAACAGCTGGCCGTTCGCGCACAGGATCGAGCCGCTTTCCAGCGGGTCCTGGTCCTCGCGGATGCCCTCGACGAAGCCGCCGGCCTCGCGCACGATCAGCAGGCCCGCGGCCACGTCCCAGATGTTCAGCTCGCGCTCCCAGTAGCCGTCGTAGCGGCCCGCGGCCACGTAGGCCAGGTCGAGCGCGGCCGAGCCAAAGCGCCGCACGCCCGCGCAGGCGGGCATGACGTTGGCGAGGTCCTTCAGCATCGCCGGCAGCGTGGCCTTCGCGGCGAAGGGGATGCCGGTCGCGAACACCGCCTCGATCATCGAATGGCGGCCCGACACGCGCAGGCGGCGGGAATCGTTCAGCCAGGCGCCGGCACCCTTCTCGGCGTAGAACATCTCGTCCTTGGCGGGGTCGTAGACCACGCCCGCGACGATCTGGCCCTTGTGCTCCAGCGCGATCGACACCGCCCAGTGCGGCAGGCCGTGCAGGAAGTTCGTGGTGCCGTCCAGCGGATCGACGATCCAGCGCCGGGTCGGGTCCTCGCCCTCGGTGGCGCCGCCCTCCTCGCCGAGGAAGCCGTAGGTCGGCCGCGCCGCCATCAGCTCGTCGCGGACGATCTTCTCGGCCGCGATGTCGGCGCGGCTGACGAAATCGCCCGCGCCCTTCATCGAGACCTGAAGGTTCTCGACCTCGCGGAAGTCCTTGACCAGCGACCGGCCCGCCTTGCGCGCGGTCTTGATCATCACGTTGAGATTCGCGCTGCCCTTCATGGCCCTGCCCATTGTCCGGAAATTCAGTCCGCGGCTATACGCGGCCCCGCCCCGAATGCCAAGCCCGGCCCGCCGCTTCGCGCAAACGCCCTAGCGCCCGGCGGTGACCAGCGCCCCGATCGCCTCGGCGTTCAGCGCCAGCGCGACGGCGGCCGCGCCCAGGCCCAGCACCGCGAAGACCGCGTCGTGCAGCGGATCCCACGCCCCCGACCGCCGCGCCAGCCACACCTGCACCGGGTAGGCCAGCACATGCGCCACGCCCTGCCCGATCACCGCGCCGGCCAGTCCCGCCAGTTCCAGCCCCGCGACGAGCCCGCCGACCAGCAGCGCCGCGCGCAGGAACGACACCACCGCGAAGCTGCGGCTGTCGCCCCGCGCCAGCGCCGCGCGGTCGTAGGTCTGCACGATCAGCAGCGGGATCTGCGCGCAGGCCAGCAGCACCACGATCGGGCCGGCCATCGCGTAGCGCGGATCGTACATGACCTCGACCAGCCACACGCCGGCCGCCCCCACGCAGGCGACCATCGCCAGCAGCGCGGCCGTCACCACGACGCGCATCCGCCGCAGCCGGTCGAAGGCCTCGCGGCTCTCCCACGGGGGGCTTTCGCGGTAGATCGGGATGAGCACGCGCTGCGCGACCATCCCGCCCAGCAGCATCGGGAACGACGCGAGGTAGAAGCCGATGTTGTAGATCCCCAGCGTCTCGAGCGTCAGCCACTTGCCGATCAGGATGCGGTCGCCTTGGCTGAAGGCGAAGCCGCAGACCGTCGCCAGGAACACCCACTTGCCGAAATGCACCATCTCGGACACCGCCTGCCGCTCAAGCCGCGGACGGTTGCGGTGCCCGGGCAGAAGGGCGGCGTTCGCGCCGACCTCGACGCAGGCGGCGACGAGATTGCTGATAACCAGCGCCCAGACCGAACCCGTCAGCCACGCCAGGATCACGCCGGTCCCGATGCCGATCACCTGCACCCCGAGGTCGATCGCCGTAAGCCGCCCCAGCAGCAGGTGCCGGTTCGCGGTGTCGATGCGCGTCGGCTTGAACCCGGTGATAGCCAGCGCCGCACCCGCCACCGGCAGAAGCTGCGCCAGCATCGGCTCGTCGTAGAACCACGCCATGGGCCACGCGCCAAGGCACGCGACGCCCCACAGCACGAAGCCCCGCGCCACCTGCATGGTCCACGCGGTGTCGAGGAAATCCGGATCGTCGCCGCGTTCCGAGTGCAGGATCGACGGCGTGATGCCCATGTCGGAAAACAGCGCCAGCCCCATCAGGAAGACCAGCACCAGCGCCATCAGCCCGAACGCGTCGGGAAACAGCAGCCGCGTCAGGATCAGGTTCGACGCCAGCCGGATCGCCTGGTTGCCGCCGTAGCCCGCCACCGTCAGCAGCGTCGAGCGGGCGGCCCGCGCGCCGAGCCCGCCGCCGCGGATCTGCTGCATCACCGCCATCATCGGCCGCGGCTCCACCCGTCGCGGCGCCCGCGCGTCAGCCGAACCGCCAGCGCGACCGAGGCGTAGGTGCCGAAGCCCACCGGGTCGCGCAGCGCAAGGCCCAGCGCCGCCGCCCGCGACAGCGGCGCCTTGTCCTCGTTGCGCATCAGGTCCGGAAAGCGGCGCGCGATCTCGGCCACGCCGGCGTTCTGCCGCCGCCGCACCCGCACCAGCGCCCGCCAGCCCTCGGCCACCGGCCAGTCATACGTCGCGGGCACCGCCACGCGCTCGCCGGGGCGAAAGCTCAGCCGCGCGAAAAGGTCGTCGGCGATGATGTCCGGAAACGCCTCCCACCGGGCGCGCCCCGCCGCGTTCACGGCATAAAGCCCGCATCCCGGCACCCCGGCGCGCATGAACGGCAGGCGCCGCCACAGCCGCGCATAGGCCCGCGCCGCCGTCCCGTCGCCCGTGATCCGCACCGTGCCGCTGGCAAAGCGCGGCGCCTCGCCCTGCAGCGCGTCCATGATCTGCACCGGCAGATCGCGCGACACCACCACGTCCGCATCGAGGTACAGCCGCGCCGCGCCCCGCGCCGCCGCGTCGCCCCCGTTCAGCGCGCCGATCTTCGACGCCTCCGCCCGCTCGATCACCCGCAGCGGCACGCCGACCCGCGCCAGCGCGTCCGTTTTGCCGCGCGCGATCGCGGCCGTCTCGTCGCGCGACCCGTTGGCGACCACGACGACCTCGGCCGGCCGCGCGGCGTCCCATCGCGCCGCCGCCAGCGCGTCGAGGCACGCGCCGATATGGCGCGCCTCATTGCTGGCGGGTACGATCACCGAAAGATGCGGCGGCCTCGTTGTCATCGGGCCTGTCGCCCCCCGTTTCCGATGCGCCACAGGCGACGAGAATCTGCGCCGGCGCGCGCCCCTTCCTGCCCTGCGAGTATGGCCAAAAAAGGGAAATCCGGCGAGGATGCCCCGGCAGCATCACCAACCCTCACCCGATAGGTCAGCTTGTGTCGCATCCCTTGAGGATCGGATATCTCGTGCCCCAGTTCCCCGGGCAGACCCATATCTTCTTCTGGCGCGAGATCGCGGCGCTCGAAGCCATGGGCCACGAGGTGCACGTCTTCTCGACCCGGCCACCGGCCGAGGCCTTGCGCGCGCACGACTGGACCGGCGCGGCGATGGCGCGCACCACCTATCTGGGCCAGATGGCGGTCGGCCCCGCGATGGCGGGCCTCGCCCGGCTGGGCCCGCGCGGCCTGCCGCTGTGGTTGCTGCGTCACGGCCCCCGCTTCGCCCGCGACGCCGCCCTGACGCTGGGCGCCGCGCAGACGCTGCTGGCCCGGACCCGGGCGCTGGATCTCGACCACGTGCACGTGCATTCCTGCGGCCGCGCGGCGCTGATCGCGGCCTTCGCGCGGCGCATGGGGGGCGCGCCCTACTCGCTGACCCTGCACGGCCCGCTGGACGATTACGGCCCCGGCCAGCCGCTGAAATGGTCGCGCGCCGCCTTCGCCACCGTCATTACCCGCCGCCTTTTGGCCGAGGTCGAGCAGACCCTCGCCGGTCACCTGCCGCCGCGCATCGCCGTGCGCCCGATGGGCGTCGACACCGACGCCATGCGCCGGAACGAACCCTACGCGCCGCCCGAGCGGGGCCGCCCGGTGCGGCTGTTCTCCTGCGGGCGGCTGAACCTGGTGAAGGGCCACCAGGACCTGCTGCAGGCGATGCGCCAGCTGCTCGACCAGGGCGTCGACGTGCGGCTCGACATCGCCGGAGAGGACGACGACGGCGGCACCGGCTTCCGGGCCGAGCTCGAGACGCTGATCATCCGCCTGCGGCTGCAGGACCATGTCCGCCTGCTGGGCGCGATCGACGCCGAGGCCGTGCGCGCGCATCTCCAGCAGGCGCATCTCTTCGTGCTGGCCAGCTGGCACGAACCGCTGGGCGTCGCCTACATGGAGGCGATGGCGATGGAAGTGCCGGTGATCGGCACCGATGCCGGCGGCACGCGCGAGCTGATCGACGACGGCCGCACCGGCCTGCTGGTCGAGCCGCGCGCCCCCGGTCCGCTGGCCCGCGCGATCCGCGACCTCGTGACCGACCCCGACCGCATCGCCCGCTACGCCAGCGCCGGCCGCGCCCGCATCGTCGCCGATTTCCAGGCCCGCTTCGGCGCCGAGACGCTCGAGCACGAGATCCGCCGCGCCCTGGGCGCTCAAGGCTCGGACGCCGGCGCGGAGAGCGGCGCCACCGTCTGATCCACTGCCTGATCCACCTCGCCCGCGAAGACCCACGCGTCCCGGTCGGACCAGTCCACCGGCGCGGTGGCGTTGTAGGCCATCAGCATGTCCCAGCGCGGATTGGCGTCGCCCAGGTGGCGCAGCGCGCCCCAGCTGCCCCAGCGCGACGGCGGCGCCACGTCGACGAAGGCGGTGAAAAGCGTGCCCCCGGCCGCGACCCAGCCCTGCAGCAGCGTTTCGTACAGCGCGGCCATCTCGGGGGTGTAGCTGTAGAACTCGAAGAACTCGGTCAGCCGCGCGTCGTCCAGCTGCGCATCGCGCGCGGCCAGATGCGTGCCGCCCTCGTACATGATCAGCCGCAGGCCAGCATTCTCGGACACGGCGGCGTGGTAGGGCAGGATCTCGTCCACCAGCTCGCGCAGGCTGCCGTCGCGCAGCGCCTGCGTCATCGGTGCGATCGCCGCGTCGAAGCGGTGGTCGCGCACGTATTCGCGCAAGGCGACCCGCTCCAACCCCTGTGCTGCGCCGGCCGCGCGCGCCGCCGCTTCGGAGCGGTCCAGCCAGTCGCGCAGCACCGGCGCCATCTCGTCGCCGCCCATCTCGTAGCCAAAATACCCCGTCACCGCGTAGGCGTCGAAGCTCTCTTCCGGCATCCGGCCCAGCCGCAGCATCGCCAGCGGCGCGGTCAGCACAGACTCTTCCAGCCCGGGCCAGCCGGTCTGCACCGCGACCACGCGCACCAGACGGTCGGCGGCTTCCTCGCCGAAGACCTCGGCCCAGATGTCGGCCACCTGCGCGGCGCGCAGACCGTAATACTGCATCCAGCCGTCGCCCGAGGCACCCCACAGCGCCTCGGCCTGCGCCCTGGCCCACTGCGCCTGCGGGAAGATCCAGTTCCAGACCTCGTTGGAATACTCCACGTGCGCCTTCAGGTCCGGGTCCAGCCCGTCGCGCACCGCCTCGGCGAAACGGCGGACATAGTCGTCGTCGGCCATGTGCGGCAGGGTGAACCACGGATCGGCGCCCACGTGGTTGGCCAGGCGCAGCATCACCTGGACCGGCACGCCCCAGGCGGTCCACGTGGCGTCCGACAGGCGCGGCCGGTCCTCCCAGCGCGCGATGGTCGAGCCGTTGGTCCGCATCCAGTCCATGAAGCGCAGCACGCGCATGTCCGCGATCCGCGCGATCCAGTCGGGGTTGAAGATCTCGCCCGCCTCGTAGCGCGGCAGCATCTCGGCCTTCACCACGCGGATGTTGCGGATCGGGTCGGCCTCGGGCAACGCGTCGATGGCGATGCCCACGACGCCGGCCCCCGGCTCGTACGAGAACGTCACGCGCCCCGGCTCGTAGCGCACGCGCGACGCGCGGCCCGTCAGCTCGAACGCGGCCTGCCCGTCGTAGAGCATCACGTAGTCGCCGCGCAGGTACTCGGCGTCCTCGGGCATGTCTGTCAGGAACACCGATTCCAGCCGGGTCGCACCCTCGGGGATGCTGAGCGGCCAGCCGTCCACGTCGAGATACCCGCCCGCGCGCAGCACGTCGGTCGACACGGCGCCCCAGCGCGCTTCGGTATGGCCGACCCAGGGACGCGCGCTTTTCATCAGGTCCAGGAACGGATGCTGCGTCGCCCAGTCGTCGAGCCCCGCGACCCCCATGCCCAGCGCCGGCGCCTTGTCCGGGCGCAACCCGGACGGCGGCAGCGCGACCGCCTCGCGCGGCGGCAACGGCGCGGCCTCGGCCTGGGCCGGGGCTGCACCCGCCGGCCGCATCTCGCCCACCAGCGCGGCGATGGCGGCGTAATTCTCGCGGATCGGCGCGGGGATGTCTTCGGGCACGGCGAACCCGGCCGGCGGCGCCGCGTCGAACAGCGCCGCGTAGGTCACCATCCCGGCCAGCAGGTACAGGCCCGGCGTCCCGTGCGGCGCGGCGTCGGCGAACAGCGCCTGCGGGTCGATCCCCTCGAGCAGGCCGCCCGGACCCAGCAGCCGCGCCAGCACCTGCGCCGTGGGGATGCGCGCGACGTCCATCCCCGGCCGCGCGCGGGCGATCGCCGCCTCGAGATCGTCGTACCAGGCCGGGTGCGCCGTCGAGTTCAGGTCGATGTAGCGTCCGTAGCCGGGCTGTTGCGGCGGATAGCCTCCGGTCACCGGCCCCATGTCGGCCCAGCCCTCGTACAGGAACAGCCGCGCCCCGGGCGCGTCGGCCGCGACGTGGTCCAGCACCGTCAGCACCGCCCCCAGCGGCGAGACGTCGTCGCCCTGGTACGGCGCGTCGGGCTTCTGGAACTGGATGAAGTTCGCCGGCGTCACCACGACCGAGTCGATCTCCTGCGCCCCCAGCCCCGTGTCGTGGCGCGGCCAGGCATCCTCGACGCCCGGAAAGGCCCAGTTGGGCCGGGGCGGCAGATCGTTGGCGAAGTTGCGCAGGAACCCCCACTGGCCGTCGGCGGCGAAGTCCTTGCCCGCCGCCCGCGCCAGCTGCCCCACCCAGTAGGGCACCGAGGTCCGGTGCGGCGCCTCCTCGGCCAGGTGGTAGACCAGCGAGTTGCCGAAGAAATATGTCCGCGCCGCGTCGCGCTCGGCCTGGGCCGCCTGCCCCGCCAGCAGCGCGCCCGCCAGCGCCAGCCCCCTTGCGATCCGCGCGATCATGTCCCTGCCCCGTGCCCGTCGCCCCCGGCACTATGGCCCATGCCGCGCCCCGTGCAAGCCGCGGCCGGGTCGATTTCCCCTTGATTCTCCGAATGTCGCGCGTATCGTCGCGCCTATGACGAAGTTCGGCCAAATCCCCGCTGCGACGCGCCCCGAAGGGCTGCGTGCGGGCGCCGTCCGTCTTCTCCTAATCCGCCTCTGAGCGCGGCCCGCATTCGGCGCGACCGCTCAGAGGAGGCTGCCTCGCGCCGATGCCACCGGATGAAGACAGAAAGAGACATACCATGACCGACCAGACCACGCCGAAGGACCGCGTCGTCATCTTCGACACGACCCTGCGCGACGGCGAACAATCCCCCGGCGCCACCATGACCCATGCCGAGAAGCTCGAGATCGCCGAGCTGCTCGACGACATGGGCGTCGACATCATCGAGGCGGGCTTTCCCATCGCGTCCGAGGGCGACTTCCGCGCCGTGTCCGAGATCGCCCAGCGCAGCAAGCAGGCGGTGATCTGCGGCCTCGCCCGCGCGCAGCTGCCCGACATCGACCGCTGCTGGGAGGCCGTGAAGCACGCCGAACGCCCCCGCATCCACACCTTCATCGGCACCTCGCCGCTGCACCGCGCCATCCCGAACCTGACCCAGGACGAGATGGCCGAGCGGATCGAGCAGACCGTGACCCACGCCCGCAACCTCTGCGACAACGTGCAATGGTCGCCGATGGACGCGACGCGCACCGAATGGGACTACCTGCGCCGCGTCGTCGAGATCGCCATCAAGGCCGGCGCCACCACGATCAACATCCCCGACACCGTCGGATACACCGCGCCGCGCGAATCCGCCGACCTGATCCGCCGCCTCATCGCCGAGGTGCCCGGCGCGGACGAGGTGATCTTCGCCACGCACTGCCACAACGACCTCGGCATGGCGACCGCGAACGCCCTCGCCGCGGTCGAGGGCGGCGCGCGACAGATCGAGTGCACGATCAACGGCCTCGGCGAGCGTGCCGGCAACACCGCGCTGGAAGAGGTCGTGATGGCGCTGCGCACTCGCAACGACATCATGCCCTACGAGACGCGCATCGACACCCGCAAGATCATGCACATCTCGCGCCGCGTCGCGACCGTGTCGGGCTTCCCGGTGCAGTTCAACAAGGCGATCGTCGGCAAGAACGCCTTCGCGCACGAATCCGGCATCCACCAGGACGGCATGCTCAAGAACGCCGAGACGTTCGAGATCATGCGCCCCGAGGACGTCGGCCTGTCGGCCACCAGCCTGGTGATGGGCAAGCATTCCGGCCGCGCCGCGCTGCGCGCCAAGCTCAAGGAACTCGGCGTCGACGTGGGCGACAACCAGCTCAAGGACATCTTCGTCCGGTTCAAGGAGCTCGCCGACCGCAAGAAGGAGGTCTACGACGAGGACATCCTCGCCCTCGTGACCGCCACGACCGAAGGCTCGGACCGGCTGCAGCTGGTCAACCTCTCGGTCACCTGCGGCACCGGCGGCCCGGCCGAGGCCACGCTCGAGATGGAGATCGACGGCCGCGAGGCCAGCGCCACCTGCCAGGGCGACGGTCCGGTCGACGCCACCTTCAAGGCCGTGCGCGCGCTGCACCCCAACGAGGCCAAGCTGCAGCTCTACCAGGTTCACGCCGTGACCGAGGGCACCGATGCCCAGGCCACCGTGTCCGTGCGGCTCGAGGAATCGGGCATGATCGCCACCGGCCAGTCCGCCGACACCGACACGGTCGTCGCCTCGGCCCGCGCCTACATCAACGCGCTCAACCGCCTGCTGGTGCGCCGCGACAAGACCGGCAAGGACACCAAGGAAATCAGCTACAAGGACGTCAGCTGACCCCATAGCCCCCGCCGCGGCGGGGGCTTTTTTCCGGCCGCCGCCCGGCCGACGCCGCCCTATTGCCTGCGCGAATCCGCACCGCAGCGGCGTCTTCCCCCGGTTGACGCCCCGGTGGCGATCTGCTTTCTCAAATCTGTTACAATTCAATCCGACTATTGCCGAAAGCCTTTCCGTGCACCTGTCCGACCACCCGACCCTGAACCCGATCAACCTGCCGCGCACGCTCGCGGCGCGGGTGCCGCACAAGGCTTTACGGGACCGGTGGAACAGGCTGCGCTTCGGTCCCGACGCGCCGCTCAGCGACGAATGCATCTTCGTGCCGCCGCTCGAGGTGCGCTACGTCTACAAGGCCCGCGGCACGTCCGATGCGCCCAGCTTCCAACGCAGGCACAGCGGCCTGGTCGCGGGCGGCGACTGGGACCTGTCCCGCGCGCCGATTCCAGACCTGCGGGCCACGCGGGTCGTGTACGATCACTTCGTCCGGGGCCTCAGCTGGGAGGAAACCGGCGTCTACGACTACCACCTCGCGCACATCGCGAAGAAGGGCATCTCCGAGGGCGCCCGCTCGCGCGAGGAGGTCGTCGCGCGCTATGAGGCGCTCGACCGTGTCTACGAAGAGGCGCAGCGGACCGGACGGCTGCGTCCACGCCGCGACCTGCCCGCGCGCTTCCGCCGCGAACACGGCGGCATCTTCATCCACGTGGCCCGCGACGGCGAGCCCCTGCGCTCGGGCGGCGGCCGGCACCGCTTCGCGATCGCGCGCATTCTCGGTCTGGCGACCGTGCCCGCGCAGCTGGGCGTCATCCACCCCGAGGCCGTGCGCGCCGGCCACCTCGACCGCCTGCGCCGCCCGTCCTGATCCGGGCGGGGAATGGGCGCCGTGCACGTGCTTCGGCCGCGCCGAACCACGCCAGATCCTAACGGATCGTGAATCCGCCTCCAGAACCCATTGATTTCATTGAGGCGCCTTCGTGTCCCATCGTGGGACACCGCTCACAGCATCGACGGCACGATCTGATCCGGGGGCCGGTGGCCGTCGGCGAAGGTCTTGATGTTGATGATCACCTTCTCGCCCATCTCGACCCGCCCCTCCTCGGTGGCCGAGCCCATGTGCGGCAGCATCACCACGTTGGGCATGTCCCGCAGCTCGGGGTTGCCCTTGATCCCGTGGCGGTATACGTCCAGCCCCGCGCCCGCCAGCTCGCCCGCCTTCAGCATGCGGGTCAGCGCATTCTCGTCGATCACCTCGCCCCGCGAGGTGTTCACGATCACCGCCGAGGGCTTCATCAACTTCAGCCGCCGCGCGTTCAGCAGGTGGTAGGTCGACGGAGTCGAGGGGCAGTTCACGCTGACCATGTCCATCCGCGCGACCATCTGGTCGAGGCTTTCCCAGTAGGTGGCCTGCAGCGCCTCTTCCGTCTCGGGGCGCAGGCGGCGGCGGTTGTGGTAGTGGATCTGCATCCCGAAGGCCGCGGCACGCCGCGCGACCGCCTGCCCGATGCGGCCCATGCCGAGGATGCCCAGCCGCTTGCCGCCCAGCCGGCCGCCCAGGAACGCCGTCGGCGCCCAGCCGTCCCACTCGCCGCGCTGCATCACGGCCAGCCCCTCGGGGATGCGCCGGGTCACGCCCAGCAGCAGCGCCATCACCATGTCGGCGGTGTCGTCGGTCACCACGCCGGGCGTGTTCGACACCAGGATGCCCCGCGACCGCGCGGTCGAGACGTCGATGTGATCGAACCCCGCGCCGAAATTCGCGATCAGCTTCAGCCGCTCGCCGGCCTGGCCGATCAGGCCCGCGTCGATCGTGTCGGTCACCGTGGGCACCAGCACGTCCGCCTCGGCCACCGCGTCGACCAGCTCGCCACGGCTCATCGGCGCGTCGTCGTCGCGCAGGCGCACGTCGAACAGCTCGGACAGGCGGGTTTCCACCACCGCCGGCAGGCGTCGCGTGACGACAACACTCAGACGTTTTGACGGCATTTGGTCCTCCCGGCCTTTCCCATTCAGGGGTCGTGGCGCTACACTGTGCCACGAACGGATGGGGCACAAGAACCCCCGCCGAAAAACTCGGGCAGGACATCCACATGACCGTGAGAGCGCTTGGCATCTTGCTGGCCGCGACGCTGTGGGCGACCGCGGCTTTTCCCGCGACGACCGACCGCGGCCCCGTCACCAACCTTCCGCTGCCGCGTTTCGTGTCGCTCAAGGCGGCCGAGGGCAACGTGCGGCGCGGCCCCTCGCTGACGCACCGGATCGACTGGATCTACCAGCGGCGCGGCATGCCGCTGGAGATCACGGCCGAGCACGGCCACTGGCGCCGCGTGCGCGACAACGAGGGCGCCGGCGGCTGGGTCCACTACTCGCTGCTGTCGGGCGTGCGCTCGGTGATCGTGCAGCGCGACATGCTCGACCTGCTGGCGCAACCGACCGAAGGTGCCACGCCGGTTGCCCGCCTCGGCTACGGCGTGATCGCACGGCTGGGCGAATGCCTGCCCGAGTGGTGCAGGCTGTCCGCCGGCGGCCATGACGGCTGGGCGCCCAAGTCGGCGATGTGGGGCGTCGCCCCGGACGAGGTGCGCGAGTAGACCGCGATCAGGCCGCGCTGGCCGCGAGGATCGCGGCCTCGCCAGGGTCCAGCCGACGGCGCGCGAAGGGACCGTAGCTGCGCGGGTTCCCGGCGAGCGCCGGCCAGCGCTCGGCCAGACGCGCACGATCCTGCTCGGCCAGGTGCGACAGCGCGGCGGCGGCGGGGTGGAAGCTTTCGCATTCCATCCCGTTGGCGAACAGGATCGCGTGCCGCCCCAGCAGAAGGTTCAGGTACGTCACCTCGCTCACCTGAAGGTCCTGCCCGATCGACGCGGTGCCTGACAGGTCGCGGGCGCCGACCAAAACCTCGGGCGCGTTGAACAGCATCCGCGCGGCGCTGCTGCGGCACAACATCCCCTGCCCCGCGCGACGAGCAGCGGCGCGTGCGGACGCGCGGCACCGAAGGCGCCCGGGGCCACGCGGACCGGGCGCAGGCCGGGGCGCAGGTAGAATTGCGCACCGCCGATCCGCCGCGCGCCGATCCACTGCACCGGTTGCGCGCCGCCATCGGCGGTCAGCACGTGATCGCCCTCGCGCAGATGCTCGACCGCGACCGGGCCGTGCGGCGTGGCGATCCGCGTGCCGGCGGCCAGGCCTGTCACGTCCGCCGAACCGCGCCACGCCCCGGAGCGACCGGCCCGGGTGCGCATCGGGCGGATCACGCGCAGTTCGGTGTCCTGCGGCGGCAGGGCGCCGTCGGTCATGGCCAGCACGGCGCCGCTCCGGTGCGTCGCCACCAGCGACAGCACGTAGCGATCCTGCCCGTCGCTCAGCGCCACGGTGCCGTCGCTGAGAAGATCGTCGTCGTAGGGATCGAGCTCGATGTCGTCGGCCTGCGCGTCGATGCCCGCCAGTTCCGAGACCCGGCGCGCGGCTCGCGCGCGCCGCTCGTGGTCGTCCTGCCCGTAGGGGCGCAGCGCCGGATCGCCCGCGTCCAGCCGCACCGCCTCGCCGCGCCAGCGCCAGCACGCGCCCAGCCTCAGCGCCGCAAGCGGCGCCGCGCGCACGCCGTCGGTCTCGGTCAGGTGCCAGGGAATGGCAAAGCTTGCGCGGGCACGGGGCTTGGACATCGGATGGCTCGGGCTGCACTGCTTTGACCGGATCGCCCGGCCGCGTCGTTCTTGGGATGCTACCGCATCGCGTCCCGGGCGCCTAGCGCCCCGTTGGACAAGGGCCGCGGCAGCGTCTAGACCGGGCGCATCATGTCCAGCGAACACGCATCCGCCCCGCCCCTGACCCATCCCGCGACCGAAACGCCGGCGCAGGTCGCGCGCCGCGTCCTGATGACCGAAAGCGCCGCCCTCGCCACGCTGGCCGACGGGCTTCCGGACGATTTCGAGCGCGTCGTCGCCCGCCTGCTCGAGGTCTCGGGCCGGGTGATCCTGTCCGGCATGGGCAAGTCCGGGCACGTCGCGGGCAAGATCGCGGCCACGCTGGCCTCGACCGGGACGCCCGCACAGACCGTGCATCCCGGCGAGGCAAGCCACGGCGATCTGGGCATGATCACCCGCGCCGACGCGGTGATCCTGATCTCGAACTCCGGCGAGACGCGCGAACTGGCGGACATGATCGCCCATTGCGCGCGCTTCGCCATCCCGCTGATCGCGATGACCAAGCGCGCCGGCTCGACGCTGGCGCAGGCGGCCGACCACGTGTTGCTGCTGCCCGACGCGCCCGAGGCCTGCGCGATCGGCATGGCGCCCACCACCTCGACCACGATGGCGATGGCGCTCGGCGACGCGCTGGCCGTGGCGCTGATGCAGCACCGCGGCTTCGACCGCGAAAGCTTTGCCGCGTTCCATCCCGGCGGCACGCTGGGCGCGCAGCTTCTGCGCGTCTCGGCGGTGATGCACACCGGCGACGCGCTGCCGGTGGTCACCGACGCGGCCCCCATGTCCGAGGTGCTGCTGACCATGAGCAGCAAGGGCTTCGGCGTCGCCGCCCTGGTCGAGGGCGGGCGCCTGACCGGGATCATCACCGACGGCGACCTGCGGCGGAACATGGACGGCCTCATGGACCGCAGCGCCGGCGCCGTCGCCACGCGCACGCCGATGACCACGCGGCCCGGCACGCTGCTGACCGAGGCCCTGGGCATGATGAACATGAACAAGCGCACCGTGCTGCTGGTGGTCGACGATTCGGACCACCTCGTCGGTCTGCTGCATATCCACGACGCGCTCAGGGCAGGTGTCGCATGAACGTCTCGATCTTCATTCCCGCGCGCTACGCGTCGACCCGCTACCCTGGCAAGCCGCTGGTGCCGCTGACCGGCGCGGACGGCGACGCCAAGCCGTTGATCCAGCGCAGCTGGGAGGCGGCGCGCGCGGTCGAGGGCGTCACCTCGGTCTACGTGTTGACCGACGACGACCGCATCGCCGACGCCGCGCGCGGCTTCGGCGCCGACGTGCTGATGACGTCCGAGAACGCCCGCAACGGGACCGAGCGCTGCGCCGAGGCGCTGGCGCAGCTCGAGGTGGAACCGGACGTGGTGGTCAATCTGCAGGGCGACGCGCCGCTGACCCCGCCGTGGTTCGTCGAGGCACTGATCGAGCGCATGGCCGACTGGCATGTGCAGATGGCCACGCCCGTGCTGCGCTGCGACCCGCAGACGTTGGAAAACCTCGTCACCGACCGGCGCGAGGGCCGCGTCGGCGGCACCACGGCCGTGATGAAGACCGACGGCAGCGCGATCTACTTCTCGAAAGAGGTGCTGCCCTACGTGGCCAGCCTGTCCGCGCCGCCCGAGGTCTGGCACCATGTCGGCGTCTACGCCTACCGCCCCGACGCGCTGCGCCGCTACGCCGGCTGGGACGAGGGCCCGCTGGAACGCGCCGAGGGCCTGGAACAGCTGCGCTTCGTCGAGAACGGCGCCGCCGTGACCTGCGTGCCGGTCGAGGCGCGCGGCCGCGTGTTCTGGGAACTCAACAACCCCGTGGACGTCGACCGGATCGAGGCCGTCCTGAAGAAGGAACGCATCGCATGACCACCGCCAAGGCCGTGACCCTGGGCGATGTCCGCATCGCCAACGACGCACCGCTCGCGCTGATCGCGGGGCCGTGCCAGCTCGAAAGCCTGGACCACGCGCGCATGTTGGCCGAGCGTATCGCCACGGCCGCAGACGGCATGCCCTGGATCTTCAAGGCCAGCTACGACAAGGCCAACCGCTCGTCGCTGAAGGGCAAGCGCGGCCTCGGCATGGACGAGGGGCTGGCCATCCTGTCGACGATCCGGGGCGAGTTCGGCGTGCCCGTGCTGACCGACGTGCACGACGCGCACCAATGCGCGCCCGTGGCGCAGGCGGTCGACGTGCTGCAGATCCCCGCTTTCCTTTCGCGCCAGACCGACCTGCTCCTCGCTGCGGGCGAGACCGGCCGCGCGATCAACGTCAAGAAGGGGCAGTTCCTGGCCCCTTGGGACATGGAGAACGTCGCCGCCAAGATCGCCAGCACCGGCAACGAGAACATCATGCTGTGCGAGCGCGGCACCAGCTTCGGCTACAACATGCTGGTCAGCGACATGCGGTCGCTGCCGATCATGGGTCAGACCGGGCACCCGGTCGTGTTCGACGCGACCCACTCGGTCCAGCTGCCGGGCGGCCAGGGCACGTCCTCGGGCGGGCAGCGCCAGTTCGTCGAGCCGCTGGCCCGCGCCGCCGTTGCCGTGGGCTGCGCCGCTGTCTTCATCGAGACGCACGAGGATCCCGACAATGCGCCGTCGGACGGGCCGAACATGGTCCAGATCGACCGCCTGCGCGGCGTGCTCGACGGCTTGCGCGCGATCGACGCGCTGACCAAGGCGCGCTAGGCCAGCGCGGTCCGCAGCTTTTCCAGGTAGGCGGTCACCAGCGCCTCGGCCCGGTCGGGGTCGTCCGCTTCGGCGTAGCAGCGGAACTCGGGCGCGTTGCCGGACGGGCGCAGGTGCACGATCTCGCCGCCCTCGAAGGACACGCGCAGCCCGTCGGTCAGGTCGAGCGAGGCCTCGTCGCCGGGATCGGTGAAGAAATCGTCGCGCGCGGCGCGGTCGGTCTTCAGGTCCGCGATGAACGCCTGCGACCGCTCGGGGGCCACGCCGGCGATCCGGTCGGCGGCGGTGAAGCGCCGCGGAAGTGCCGCCACCAGCGCGGCTAGTCCGCCTTCGGTCGCGTGCGCCAGCGGCGCCAGGATCGGCAGCAGGCAGTCGCGCGTCGGCAGCGGCGCAAGGCGACCTTCCGGGCCCTCGGCCTCGAACCCCAGAAGGAAGCCGCCATTCGCCTCGTAGCCGACGACCCGTGCGGCGGGCTCGGCCGCGACGGCCTGCTCCATCGCCTCGATCACGTAGGGCGATCCGATGCGCGTGCGCGCGACGCGCTCGAACCCCATCAGGTCGACCAGCGTGTTGGACGAGACCGGCGTGCAGACGATTCGCGCACCCAGCGCGCGGGCCGTGAGCGCGCCCAGCACGTCGCCCGGCACGATGCGGCCCGTTTCGTCCGTGACCATCGGGCGGTCGGCATCCCCGTCGGTCGAGATCACCGTGTCGAGCGTATGCTCGGCGCACCACCGGGCCAGCATCGCGCGGGTGTCGGCGTCGACCGCCTCGGTGTCGACCGGCACGAACGTGTCCGATCGCGCGATCGGCACCGCCTGCCCGCCCAGCGCCTCGACCACGTTGACCATCAAATCCCGCGCGACCGAGCTGTGCTGGTAGATCCCGATGCGCAGACCCGCCAGCGCCTTGGGTCCGAAGGCGTCGACGTAGCGCGCGGCATAGGCGCGGGCGGCCGAATCGTCGCCCGGCCCGGGATCCGTGCCATCCGGAAAGGCCTGCCCCAACGCGCCCAGGATCGCGGTCTCGTAGGCCTTCGTGATCTCGCCCTCGGGCGTGTAGAATTTCAGCCCGTTGCGGTCAGCCGGGATGTGGCTGCCGGTCACCATGATCGCCGCGGCGCCGGCCTGCACCGCCGCCAGGGCCAGCGCCGGCGTCGGCAGCACGCCGCAATCGGTCACGTCCAGTCCCGCGCCCGCCAGCGTCCGCCGCACCTGCGCCGCGATCCCGTCCGAGCTTTCGCGCAAATCGCGCCCCACGTAGACGCCCGAGCCGGTCGGACAGGCACGTGCGAAGGCCGAGACGTAGTCTGCCACCACGTCGTCGGAGAGTTCCGTGACCAGGCCCCGCAGCCCGCTGGTTCCGAATTTCGCCGCCATCGCACTCGTCCTCGTAACCGCGTTTGCCCATGACTAGCGCAGCGCGGCCCCGAGGCACAGATGCGAATGGCGCCGCGCCTCAGGCCCGCCGCGCCGGGCTGGCCGCGGCCGCGGCGCGCGCCGCGCCGGTCATGGGCACCGCGGTGCGCCGCAGCAGCAATTGCAGCGTCTGGAAGGCCATGTCGGGACCGTGCGGCGCGGGTTGCGCCATGAAGGCGTCGAGCTCGCCCCAGGCGCGGATCGCGTGGTCCAGCACCGGATCCTCGCCGTCGCGGTACAGGCCCGCACGCACCATCGTCTCGGACCGCGCATAGGCGCCCAGCAGCTGGCGCACCTGTGCGATCGTCTCGTTCTGCGGCGCCGTCGCCGCCTGCGGCAGGCTGCGCGAGACCGAGCGCAGCAGGTCGATCGCGGGAAAGCGCCCGCGCTCGGCGATCTGGCGGTCCAGCACCACGTGGCCGTCGAGCACGCCGCGCAGGATGTCGGCGATCGGCTCGTCCATGTCCGAGCCGGCGACCAGCACGCTGAACACCGCGGTGATGTCGCCCTGTTCGACCGTGCCGGGGCCCGCGCGTTCGGCCAGCCGCATGATCTGGTTGGCGACCGAGGGCGGATGCCCGCGCAGCGCCGGAAGCTCGCCGCCCGCGACGGCGACCTCGCGGTGCGCCTCGGCGAAGCGGGTGACCGAATCGGCCAGGTACAGCACGTGCTTGCCCTGGTCGCGGAAATGCTCGGCCACGGTCATCGCGGCCAGCGGGCAGCGGCGCCGCTCCAGCGGCGAGCGGTCCGACGTCGCGGCCACCACGACCGTGCGCGCCATCCCTTCGGGGCCCAGCACGGACTGGACGAATTCCTGCACCTCGCGGCCGCGCTCGCCGACCAGCGCCAGCACCACGACGTCGGCCTGCATGCCGCGCGCGAGCTGCGACAGAAGGTGCGACTTGCCCACGCCCGACCCCGCGAACAGGCCCACGCGCTGGCCCCGCACGATCGGCAGCAGCGTGTCGAAGATGGCAAGCCCCGTGCCCAGCCGCGGCCCCAGCGGACGGCGCGCGGCGGCGGGCGGCGGGCTGGCGCGGAAGGGGCGGCGTTCGATCCCCGGCGAGAGCGGCCGGCCGTCGATCGGGCGGCCGTAGGGGTCGATCACCCGGCCGATCCACGAATCGTCCGGCGCCAGCGTCGGCGCGCCAAGCACCGCGACCCGGTCGCCGCGCGCGACCCCCTCGGGCGGATCGTCCGGCAGCATCGCCACCAGGTCGTCGCGGATGCGCAGCACCTCGCCCGACACCGCGTCGCCGCCGTGGCGGATCAGCCGCAGCCGGTCGCCGAGGCAGGCCGAATCGCACAGGCCCCGCACCCAGATCGCCGTGCCGTCCACCGAATGCACGCGCCCGACGGCCCGCACCGGTTGTATCTGCGCGATCCGCGCGCGCAGCGCCCCGACCTGATCCCTGCCCATCGTCCGCTCCATTCAGCTTCTGAAAACCGTTTCTAAAGGAATCACGGTTAAGCCTTGATTGAAGCCAATCGAGGGAGAAGCCCCGATGTTCAGCAACCTGGACGTTTTCAGCACCGCCATGTCGATGGCCCGCCACGCGGGCCACAAGCAGGCCCTGTCGGCGCAGAATATCGCCAATGCGGATACGCCCGGTTACCGGGCGCGCGACCTGCCGGACTTCGCCACCACCGTGCAGAACCGCCTGATGGACCAGCGCGCCACGCGCGAGACGCACATGAACGGCAGCCGCGGCAGCCTCGTCGTGTCCGAGACGCGTCGCGAGGCGCAGGATCCCAACGGCAACACCGTGTCGCTCGAACTCGAGATGATCGAGGCGGTCGAGGCCAAGCGCCAGAACGACCGCGCCATGGCGATCTACCGCAACGCGATGACGCTTCTGCGCACCGCAGTTTCCCGCACCTGAAGGAGGCCGAGATGAGCGCCTTTTCCGATGCCCTCGGCGTGACCGCCAGCGCGCTGAAGGCGCAGGCCACGCGCCTGCGCATCGTCTCCGAGAACATCGCCAACGTCGACACGCCTGGCTACCGCCGCAAGACGGTGCCGTTCGAGCTGACGCGCACCAGTTCCGAGGTCACCGGCGTCGAGGCCGGCCGCGTCCGCCTGTCGGACGTGGCGCTCGAGCGGATCCACGACCCCGCGCATCCGATGGCCGACGCCACCGGCCACTACGAGGGGTCCAACGTCCAGATGATCATCGAGATCGCCGACGCCCGCGAGGCCCAGCGCAGCTACGAGGCCAACCTCAAGATGTTCGAACAGACCCGCCAGATGTCCAGCAGCCTGATGGAATTGCTGCGGCGCTGACCCCCACCCCATAGACCAAGGAGCCCAGAATGGACGTCCGATCGCTTTTCGCCGCGCAGAAATACGCGGCCTCCCGCCCCGCCATGGAGCCCGGCCAGGCCGACGCCAATCCCATCGCGCAAAGCTTCGAGCAGACGGCGAAGAACTTCGTCGACACCGTCCAGAAGGGCGAGGACACCGCGCGCGCCGCGATGACCGGCGCGGCCGACCCGCACGCGCTGGTCGAGGCGCTGGCGCAGTCGGAACTGGCGGTCGAGACCGTCGTCGCCGTGCGCAACAAGGTGGTCGAGGCCTACCAGGAAATCCTGCGGATGCCGGTCTAGGCCATGCTGACCGAGGCCATCTTCTTCGACACGCTGCGCAACGGGCTGTGGATCGCCACGGTCACGGCGCTGCCCATCCTGACGGCGGCGCTGGTCGCCGGCATCAGCGTGGGCCTCGTGCAGGCGCTCACCTCCATCCAGGAGATGACGCTGACCTTCGTGCCGAAGCTCCTGGCCATCGTCGGCGTCTACTGGCTGTCGATGAGCTTCATGACCGAAACCCTGGTCGATTTCTTCCAGAACCAGATCATCCCGATCATCGTCGGAGGCTGACATGGACAGCGCAGGCTACACCACCCTCACCCGCCAGTCGGGCCTGATGCGCGAGATGCGGATCATCGCCAACAACATCGCCAACGCCAACACGACCGGCTATCGCCAGCAGGGGATGATCTTCTCCGAGTTCATCCAGCGCGGCGACGGCGACACGTCGATCTCGATGGCCGCGGCCCGGGTGCGCGAGACCTCGTTCGCGCCCGGCGGCATGCAGCAGACCGGCAGCCAGTTCGACTTCGCCATCGAGGGCGAAGGCTTCTTCCTGATCGACACGCCGCAGGGCGAGCGTCTGACCCGCGCCGGCGCATTCTCGCCCAGCGCCGAGGGCACACTGGTCACGCCCGACGGCCACCCGGTGCTGGGCGCCGGCGGCGCGCCGATCTTCGTGCCGCCCGGCACCACCGACATGGCCGTGGCGCGCGACGGCACGATCAGCAGCGAGGGCCGCCCGATCGGCCAGATCGGCCTGGTGCAGCCGCTCGATCCCGGCGCGATGAAGCGCGAGGGCAGCGCGCTGTTCGTCGCCGACGCGGGTTTCGAGCCGGTGGAGAACCCGCGCATCCGGCAGGGCTTCGTCGAGGGCTCGAACGTGAACCCGATCGAGCAGATCAGCCGTATGATCGAGGTCCAGCGCAGCTACGAGATGGGCCAGAATTTCCTGCAGCGCGAAGACGACCGCGTCCGCGCAGCACTCAAAGCCTTCGTGAAATAAGGGGATACGGCAATGAAAGCCCTCCAGATCGCCGCCACCGGCATGGCCGCCCAGCAGATGCGGGTCGAGGTCATCTCGAACAACCTATCGAACATGTCGACCACCGGCTACAACGCCCGCCGGGCCGAGTTCGCCGACCTGCACTACCAGCAGGTCACGCGCGCCGGCACCGTGAACGCCAGCGACGGCACCATCCTGCCCACCGGCGTGCAGCTGGGCCTGGGCGTGCGCCCGTCCGCCGTCTCGGTCGAACTGGCGCAGGGCGCGCTGGCCGCCACCGGCGGCGATCTCGACGTGGCGATCGAGGGCGGCGGCTATCTCGAGGTGATGATGCCCGACGGCACGCCCGCCTATACCCGCGACGGCGGCCTCAAGCGCAACGCCGAAGGCGTGATCGTCACCTCGGACGGCCACCCCCTGGCGCCCGAGATCGTCATTCCCGAGGACGCGCGCAGCATCTCGATCAACCCCGACGGCGAGGTCTACGCCTACTTCAACGACGCCATCGAGGCGCAGCTTCTGGGCCAGTTCACCATGGCCGGCTTCACCAACCCCAAGGGGCTCGAGGCGATGGGGTCGAACCTGTTCGCCGAGACCGAGGCGTCGGGTCCCGCAATCCAGTCGACCGCGGGCGAGGACGGGCTGGGCACGCTGCGCCAGGGCTTCCTCGAGCAGAGCTCGGTCGACGCGGTCAAGCAGATCACCGACCTGATCTCGGCCCAGCGCGGCTACGAGCTGAACTCGAAGGTTATCTCGGCCGCCGACCAGATGATGGGCGCCACGGCGCAGGTGCGCTGATGACCTTCGCGGCCCTCCCTGCCCGGCTGGCGATCGTCGCGACGCTGCTGGCGGCGTCGGCCGCCACGGCCGAGACCGTGATCGCCACGCGCACGATCCGTCCGCAGCAGGTGCTGACCGAGGCGGACGTCAAGCTGGACCCGGCGACCATCTCGGGCGCGCACGACAAGATCGACGACGTGATCGGCCAGGAGGCGCGCGTCGCGATCTATCCCGGCCGCGCGGTGATGCGCGGCACGCTGGGCCGCCCGGCGCTAGTCGACCGCAACCAGGTGGTCGAGCTGGTCTTCGACAAGGGCGGCCTCGTCATCACCACCGAGGGCCGCGCGCTGGCCCGCGGCGGCGTGGGCGAACGCATCCGCGTGATGAACCTGTCGTCGCGCACAACCCTGTTCGGCACCGTCGCGCCGAACGGCTCCGTCATCGTATCGCAATGAGGGTCGCCATGCTGCGCTTCGTCGCCTGCCTGCTGCTTCTGTCCGGCATCGCAAGCCTGTCCGGCTGCGCCCGCGTCGACCATATCGGCCGCGCGCCCGAGTTCAGCCCGCCGATCGCCAGCCCCGAGCGGGTGGCGATGATCGCCGGCGGCGTGCCCGACGCGGTCGGGCCGCAGCGCCGGACCGAGGCCGCGTCGCTGTGGTCCGCCGGCCAGCGCTCGCTGCTGGGCGACCGCCGCGCCATGAAGCGCGGCGACATCCTGACAGTCGTCATCGAGATCGACGAGGAGGCCGAGATCAACAATCGCAGCGAGCGCACGCGCACGGGATCCGAGGCGCTCGGCATCGCGGACCTGTTCGGCATCCCCGAGCGCGTCAACGAGAACATCTCCGACGGCGCCAGCCTCGACACCGCGGTCGGCATCACCAGCGACAGCCGCTCGCGCGGCGACGGCTCGGTCCGCCGCAGCGAGGAGTTGACCCTGCGCGTCGCGGCCACCGTGACCGACGTGCTGCCCAACGGCGTGCTGGCGATCCAGGGCGCGCAGGAGGTCCGCGTGAACTTCGAGATGCGCGAACTGCTGGTGTCAGGTTACGTCCGCCCCGAAGACATCTCGCGCCGCAACGAGATCACCTACGACAAGATCGCCAACGCCCGCATCTCGTACGGCGGCCGCGGCCAGATCAGCGACGTGCAGCAACCCCGGATCGGCCAGCAGGTGCTGGACGCGGTCCTTCCCTTCTGAGGCACGCATCATGGTCAAACTGCTTCCACTCATCCTGCTGATCGGCGGCATCGGCGCCGGCGTGGGCGCGGGCCTGGCCTTCGCCCCCTCGGGCGACGCCGAAACGCCCGAGCACGCCGCCGGCGACGAACACGGTGAGGCGCCGGCCGCCGAGACCGCGATCGATTGCGGGCCGCAGGGCACAAAGGTGGCGGGCGGCGCATCGGACATGCCGCCCGAGGGCCGGGAATACGCCAAGATGAGCAACCAGTTCGTGATCCCGGTGATCTCGAACGACAAGGTGACCTCTCTGGTCGTCGCGTCGCTGTCGCTCGAGGTCGGCACCGGTGTCTCCGAGACGGTGTTCGCGCGCGAGCCGAAGCTGCGCGACGCCTTCCTGCGCGTGTTCCTCGACCATGCCAGCATCGGCGGCTTCGACGGCAACTTCACCGCCGCCACGCGGCTGGCCTCGCTGCGCACCGCGCTTCTCGAGTCGACCCGCCCGGTCATGGGCAACCAGGTCAGCGACGTGCTGATCACGGAACTGGCCCGCCAGGACAGCTAGGCCCAGCGGGGCCGAACGCCCGCCGGATGCCCGCTCACGCATCCGTGCCGTGACGAGATCGTCGAAATCGGCCTTTGGCCGATGACATGCCCGTCGCATCAGTTTATAACGATTCTAGGAAGCGCCACCCGCCCCCTGAAAAGGGGCGCGGGTGACGCTCTTTACCGCACGCGATGCGATACGTGACAGAGAGGAAGACTTCGACATGGACGGCGAGAGCAAATGCCCGGTCATGCACGGCAGCCCCGTGCACGCCACCTTCGGACTGCGCACCAACAAGGAGTGGTGGCCGAACCAGCTCAACCTCAAGATCCTGCACCAGCACAGCCCGCTCGGCGATCCGATGCGCGGCGAGTTCGACTATGCCAAGGCCTTCAAGGGCCTCGACTTCAAGGCGCTGAAGGCCGACCTGCACGCGCTGATGACCGACAGCAAGCCCTGGTGGCCCGCCGATTACGGTCACTACGGCCCGTTCTTCATCCGCATGGCCTGGCACGCCGCCGGCACCTACCGCAGCGGTGACGGCCGCGGCGGCTCGTCCTCGGGCTCGCAGCGCTTCGCGCCGCTGAACTCGTGGCCGGACAACGCCAACCTCGACAAGGCGCGCCGTCTGCTGTGGCCGATCAAGCAGAAGTACGGCAACGCGATCTCGTGGGCCGACCTGTTCATCCTGACCGGCAACGTCGCGCTGGAATCCATGGGCTTCAAGACCTTCGGCTTCGGCGGCGGACGCAAGGACATCTGGGAACCCGAGGAAGACGTCTACTGGGGTTCCGAAGAGGAATGGCTGGCCACGTCCGACAAGCCCGGCAGCCGCTACTCCGAGGGCCGCGCGCTCGAGAACCCGCTGGCGGCCGTGCAGATGGGCCTGATCTACGTCAACCCCGAAGGCCCCGACGGCAAGCCCGATCCGGCTGCCGCCGCGCACGACATCCGCGAGACCTTCGGCCGGATGGCGATGAACGACGAGGAAACCGTCGCGCTGATCGCGGGCGGCCACACCTTCGGCAAGTGCCACGGCGCGGGTGACGCGACACTGGTCGGCTCCGAGCCCGAGGGCGCGGACATCGCCGAGCAAGGCCTGGGCTGGACCTCGAAGCACGAATCCGGCTTCGGCGTGCACACCATCACCTCGGGCCTCGAGGGCGCGTGGACGCCGAACCCGATCCAGTGGGACAACGGCTATTTCGACATGCTGTTCGGCTACGAGTGGGACCTGGTGAAATCCCCCGCCGGCGCCTGGCAGTGGGAGCCGCGCGACGTCCGCGACGAGGACATGGCCCCGCACGTGGACGGCTCGGGCAAGGTCAAGACGATGATGGCCACCACCGATATCGCCATGCGCGTCGATCCCGCCTACGAGAAGATCTCGCGCCGGTTCCACGAGAACCCGGCCGAGCTGGCCGACGCCTTCGCCCGCGCGTGGTTCAAGCTGACCCACCGCGACATGGGCCCCAAGGTCCGCTACCTGGGCGAGGAAGTCCCCCAGGAAGACCTGATGTGGCAGGACCCGCTGCCGCCGGTCGACCACCCGCTGGTGGACGATGCCGACGTGTCCGCGCTCAAGGCGCAGCTGCTCGACAGCGGTCTGTCGGTGGCCGAGCTGGTCTACACCGCGTGGTCCTCGGCCTCGAGCTACCGCGATTCGGACAAGCGCGGCGGCGCCAACGGCGCGCGCATCCGCCTTGCGCCGATGAAGGACTGGGAAGCGAACCAGCCGGGTCAGCTGACCCGCGTTCTGGGCGTGCTCGAGGGCATCAAGGCCGATTTCGACGGCAAGGCGCAGGGCGGCAAGAAGATCTCGCTGGCCGACCTGATCGTGCTGGGCGGCGTCGCCGCGGTCGAGAAGGCTGCCAAGGACGCCGGTCATGACGTGGCCGTGCCCTTCACGCCGGGCCGCACCGATGCCAGCCAGGAATGGACCGACGCCGAAAGCTTCGAGCCGCTGGAACCGGGGGCCGACGGCTTCCGCAACTACCTGCGGACCGAGTTCACCGTCCCGGCCGAGCAGCTGCTGCTCGACCGCGCGCAGCTTCTGACGCTGAGCGCGCCGGAAATGACGGTGCTGGTGGGCGGCATGCGCGCGCTGGGGGCCAACTACGGCAACACCAGCCACGGCATCTTCACCGACCGTCCCGGCCAGCTGACGAACGACTTCTTCGTCAAGCTGCTGGACATGGACACCGTGTGGGAGGCGACCGACGACAGCGCGCAGGTGTTCCAGGGCAAGGACCGCACCACCGGCGAGGCCAAGTGGACCGCGTCGCGCGTCGACCTGGTGTTCGGCTCGAACTCGCAGCTGCGCGCCCTGTCCGAGGCCTACGCCCAGGACGACCACCGCGAGAAGTTCGTGCAGGACTTCGTCGCCGCGTGGACCAAGGTGATGAACGCCGACCGCTTCGACCTGCAGGCGTAAGGCGCGCACACGACCATCGAGGCGGCGTCCGGAGCGATCCGGGCGCCGCTTTTCGTTCGCGCACGTGACAATCCCGCCGCGACCTGCTTCCTTCCGCCCATGACCTCGCTCACCGCACCCGGAACCGGCCCGTGATCCCGCTCGACGACCGCGACGTGGCGATCCTCGCCACCCTGACGGCCGAGGGGCGCATCTCCAAGGCGGCCCTGGCCGAGCGTGTCGGCCTGTCGCCCACGCCCTGCTGGAACCGCCTCAAGCGGCTGGAATCCCTCGGGCTGATCCGCGGCTACCACGCCGATGTCGACCTGCGGAAACTGGGGCCCCACGTCACCGTCTTCGTCGCCGCCGAGCTGCGCGACCACACGTCCGAGACCTTCCGCGCCTTCGAGGCCGCCGTGCGCACCTACGACGAGGTCACCGCCTGCTGGGCGCTGGGGGGCGGCTTCGACTACTTCCTGCAGATCGTCACCCGCGACATCGACGCCTACCAGCGGCTGGTCGACGACATGCTCGACGCGCGCATAGGCCTCGCGCGCTACTACACCTACATCGTCACCAAGTCGGTCAAGCCGCAATCCGCCCCGCCCTTCGACCTGCTGCGCGGCTAGAGACGATTCCTCTCCGCCACCGCGCCCGCATGGACCGGATCGCGCCGCGCACCCGCCCAGAAAAGACCCGATCGCCTGCCCGTCCGCGCCATCCTGTCCCCGACCAGACAGGAGATTCGACGATGAAGGACAGCGTTCTTTCGGCCGACCGCACCATCGAGGACAAGCGCCTGGTGCGGCCCTTTTCCTATATCGGCGGCAAGTGGACCGCCGGCGAGACCAACGACACGATCCCCGTGACCGACCCGGCCACCGGCGACACCGTGGGCGAGATCGCGCGCCTGACGGGCGACGATTCGCGCCGCGCCGTCGATGCCGCGCACGAGGCCTTCGCCACGTGGTCGCAGACCCTGCCGCAGGACCGCGCCGCGATCCTGCGCCGCTGGCACGACCTGATGATCGAGCACCGCGAGGATCTCGCCCGCATCATGGTCTCGGAACAGGGCAAGCCGCTTTCCGAGGCGCGGGGAGAGATCGACTACGCCGCCGCCTTCGTCGAGTTCTACTCCGAGGAAACCCGCCGCCCCAACATCGAGGGCGTGACGTCGCACCTGCCCGACGCCGAGGTCGAGCTGTGGCGCGAGCCGCTGGGCGTCGCGGCGCTGGTGACCCCGTGGAACTTCCCCGCCGCGATGCTGACCCGCAAGGCCGCCGCCGCCATCGCCGCCGGCTGCACCGTGGTCGCGCATCCGTCGATGGAGACGCCGTTCTCGGCCACCGCGCTGGCCGAGCTGGCCGAGCGCGCCGGCATGCCGCCGGGCGTGTTCAACGTGGTCACCGGCAAGGCCCCCGAGATCGTCGAGCCCTGGACCCAGGACCACCGCGTGCGCGCGCTGTCCTTCACCGGCTCGACCGAGATCGGCCGGCAGCTCTACGGCCAGTGCGCCGGCACGATCAAGCGGCTGGTGATGGAGCTGGGCGGCCACGCCCCGGTCATCGTCTTCGCCGACAGCGACCTCGACCAAGCGGTGGCCGAGACGATCAAGGCCAAGTTCGCCACCACCGGGCAGGATTGTCTGGGCGCCAACCGCATCTTCGTAGAGCGCAGCATCTACGACGCCTTCTGCGAGAAGTTCACGCAGGCCACGCGCGCGCTGACCATCGGCGCCGGGATCGACGATTGCGACCTCGGCCCGCTGATGAACGAGAACGCCGTGAAAAAGCAGGAGGCGCACGTCGCCGACGCGCTGAAGAAGGGCGCGAAGCTGCTCACCGGGGGCGAACGGCTCGACCTCGGGCCGCTGTTCTACGCGCCCACGGTCATCGCCGACGTCCCCGAGGACGCCGCCATCCTGCACGAGGAGACCTTCGGCCCCGTCGCCCCCATCGTGCCGTTCGAGACCGAGGACGAGGTGACCCGCCGGGCCAACGCGACCGAATACGGCCTCGTCGCCTACGTGCACACGATGGACCCGCGCCGGATCTACCGCATGACCCGCGCGCTGCAGTTCGGCATGGTCGCGGTCAACCGCACCAAGGTGACCGGCGCGCCGATCCCCTTCGGCGGCATGAAGCAGTCGGGGCTGGGCCGCGAAGGCGCCCGCCAGGGCCTCGAGGAGTTCACCGACATCAAGTACGTCTGCCGCGACTGGGCCTGACGCGCGCACCCCGCTGCCGGTCCGCGCGGCCGGCGGCGGGGCCATGAGTATTTCCGCCAAGATCAAACCAGGGCCGCGCGCCCGGAAAGGAACGACGATGCTTCGCAACGACATGCTGGAACAGTGGGACCGCGAGAACTTCTTCCACCCCTCGACCCACCTGGCGGAATTCGCCCGCGGCAACGCGCCCCAGCGGGTGATCCAGACCGGCAAGGGCAGCCACATCACCGACCGCGACGGCAACACGATGCTCGACGCCTTCGCCGGCCTCTACTGCGTGAACGTCGGCTACGGCCGCCCCGAGATCGCCGAGGCGATCGCCGAGCAGGCCAAGGAGCTGGCCTATTACCACGCCTATGTCGGCCACGGCACCGAGGCGGCGATCACCCTGTCGAAGATGATCCTCGACCGCGCGCCCGACCACATGTCGAAGGTCTATTTCGGGCTGTCCGGCTCGGACGCGAACGAGACCAACGTCAAGCTCGTCTGGTACTACAACAACATCCTCGGCCGCCCCGAGAAGAAGAAGATCATCTCGCGCTGGCGCGGCTATCACGGCTCGGGGCTGGTGACCGGCTCGCTCACGGGGCTCGAGCTCTTCCACAAGAAGTTCGACCTGCCGCTGGCGCAGGTGATCCACACCGAGGCGCCCTATTACTTCCGCCGCCCCGACCCGGCGATGGACGAGGCGGGCTTCGTCGCCTACTGCGTCGCCCAGCTCGAATCGCTGATCGAGCGCGAGGGCGCCGACACCATCGCCGCCTTCATCGGCGAGCCGATCCTAGGCACCGGCGGCATCGTGCCCCCGCCCGCCGGCTACTGGGAGGCGATCCAGGCCGTGCTGCGCAAGCACGACATCCTGCTGATCGCCGACGAGGTCGTCACCGGCTTCGGCCGCCTGGGCAGCATGTTCGGCTCCGACCATTACGGGCTGAAGCCCGACCTGATGACCATCGCCAAGGGGCTGACCAGCGCCTATGCGCCGCTGTCGGGCTCGATCGTGGGCGACGCGATGTGGAAGGTGCTCGAGCAGGGCACCGACGAGAACGGACCCATCGGCCACGGCTGGACCTACTCGGCCCACCCGATCGGCGCGGCGGCCGGCGTGGCGAACCTCAAGCTGCTGGACGACCTGAACCTGATCGAGAACGCCGGCAGCGTCGGCGCGTATCTCAACGCCGCGATCGCCGACGCGCTGGCCGCCCACCCGCATGTGGGCGAGGTCCGCGGCGAGGGGCTGCTGATGGCGGTCGAGTTCGTCAAGGACCGCGACAGCCGGACCTTCTTCGATCCGTCCGAGAAGGTCGGCGCGCGCGTTGCCGCGGCCCTGCTCGAGCACGGCGTGATCGCGCGGGCCATGCCGCAGGGCGACATCCTGGGCTTCGCGCCGCCGTTCTGCCTGACGCGGGCCGAGGCCGACGAGATCGTGCAGAAGACGCACGCGGCGGTGGGCTCGGTTCTCGGCTAAAGGCCGGTTCCGCGACACGAAAAAGGGCGGCAGTCTCGCGACTGCCGCCCTTCGTTTTGGGCGCGGGGTTCGTCCGGCGCGGGCTGCTCGACGGACGCGATTCCTAACGAGAGATGAATCCGCCTCTGCAAGCCATTGATTTTCTTACGGCGCCTGCGTGTCCCATCGTGGGACACGCAGGTCGGCTCATCACGGGCGGGCCGCCGAAACGTCCTCGGCCGTCGCCTCGCCGAACTCGCCGTCCACGAAGTCGTTGCCGAAATGGGACCGGACGTAGTTCACCACGTCCGCGACCTGCTGGTCGTCCAGCAGGCTGCCGAAGGGCGGCATCCCCGCCTGCCCGTTGACCACGATGTAGATCGGGTAGCCCGGCGCCTCGAGCCGCTCGTTGTCCGCCAGCGCGGGGTACTTTCCCGCGCCGATCGCGCCCTGCCCCTCGGGCATGTGGCAGCCGGCGCAGACCGCGTTGTAGACGGCCTCGCCGCCCTCGTGCGGGATATCGCCGTCGCCGCGGAAGTTCTCGAACTCCTCCGCGGTCGGATCGAAGGTGCGGAATTCCGAGGCGGGCTCGCCCGCGGGACTCTCGACGGGCGGCTGTTCCTGCTGGGCCGCGGCGATGCCCGCGACCAGCAGCGCGAACGGCAGGATCGTCGTCTTGATCGGGTTCATGTGCGGTCTCCTCAAGGCTGCTGCGTGGCGCGTGCGTGAAGCTGCTGGATGGCGTCGAGCGCCGACAGGATCGCGCCCTCCTGCCAGGCGGGCAGGTAGGACAGGTGCTCGCCGGCCAGCGCGATCCGCTCGCCCTCGCCCAGGCGCACCGTTTCCTCGTAGTCTCGTTCCTTGTCCTGCCAGATGCCGTAGCATCCCAGCACCCACGGCACCTTGTGCCATGGCACGCTGACGCCGGTCTTGAATTCCTCGGTGTATTGCGGGTGGATGCGCGAGCCGTACTCGACCACCCACTTGGTCCGCTCGTCGGGCTGCATGGCGTTGAACTGGTAGGCCGAGGCGCCCCAGCTGTAGGCGCCCAGCAGCACGCCGCCACCCTGGCTCAGGTAGTCGCTCGACGGGTAGCTGATCAGCGCGATCGGCAGGTCGGTGTAGGTGATCCCGCCGTAGATGTGCTCGTCCTCCTCCCAGAAGCGGCGGCGGAACTCGAGCCCGGCCTTGAAGCCGCCGGCGTAGTACATCGTGCTGATCGCCTGCGCCTTGGTGCCGCTGAAGTTGTGCTCGATCTGGTTCAGGATCGAGAACGGGATCGTGCAGACGCACCAGTCGGCGCTCACCTCGGTCACTTCGCCGGGCTGCTGCGCGTCGACATAGCCGGCGGTCACGCCGGTCTCGTCCTGCTGCAGCGACACGACCTTGGCGTTGTAGGTGATGAGGTCACCCACCTCGCGCTCGAACGCCTGCGCGATCATGTCCATGCCGCCCACCGGCTGAAAGATCGCCTGCTGGTGGTGGACCGTTTCTGCGTCCGGCAGCCAGCGCCACAGCTGCGAGTCCAGCAACGTCTCGAGGTCGATCGGCTCGGACGACACGCCCTCGGCGTCGCGCCCGCCGCCGGGCCAGCGTTCGTAGCCGCGGTATTCGCTGACATGCTCGCTTTGGACATACTCGTTGTCGCCGTTGAGCGCGCCGTAGTCGCGCAGCGCCTCGACGAGCAGCGCGCGGTCTTCCTCGGTCACCTCCTCGTCGAGGGCACCGCTGTTGGTGGCCTTGGCCAGCAGTTCGGCGACGTGGCCGCGGAAGTCCGACGCCACCTCGCGGTAGCGCTTGGGCTCGCCGCCGAAGGCGTCGCTGCGGTGCAGGTAGGCGTTGTGGTTCTCCTGGATGAACGGCTGAAGCTCGACGCCGAGGCGCCGGCAATAGTCGAGGATGGCGTAGTGGTTGTAGGGAATGCGCCACGGGCCAGGATTAAAGTAGTTCCCGTCCTCGAAGTCCACGTTCTGCGTCGCGCCGCCCAGTTCGGTATAGGTGTCGCCGCCGCGCAGCGTCCAACAGCGCCCGCCGGCCTTCTCGCGGTATTCCAGGATCTCGACTTCGTAGCCCGCGGCACGCAGCTCCAACGCCGCGGTCATGCCGGCCAGACCGGCTCCGAGGACCAGCACCCGCTGCCCGCCCGGATCGCCGGTCAGTTCCACCGGTCCGGTGTAGGACGATTCCTGCGCGAAGCCGAGACTGGCCATCGCGCTGTACATGGCCCCGGTCCCGGCGGTCACCCCGATCGTCGTGAGGACCTCACGTCGTGTCATGGTCATGCCGTCTCCTCCTCCTGTGCTGGCGGGGACCGGTCGTGCACGAACATGTGAACCGGACCCTATTTGCCAACCCGGCGAGGAAGACCCGGTTCCAGCGTCACGCGCGCCGTGGCGACCGGAACAGCAGCGCCCCGCCGCGGGTTGTCCCGCAAAACCGGATAGTGCGGGAGATCACCATGAGACCGACCACCCTGACCCTGATGCTGCTGGCCACCGGAGCGGCCTTCTGCCTGGGCGCGGCCGCGGGCCGTCGCGACGGCCCGCGGCCCGCGAACGACGGAAAGCCCATCCGCGACGCCGGCCCGAAGGAAATGCGCGACCCGCCCCGCACCTGGGATCGCGTGGACGAATTCGTCGACGAGAGCTTCCCCGCCAGCGATCCGCCCGCGACGTACTGAGATGCAGCTTGCGGCCCCGGGAAGGCCGCACTGTCGTTGTATCGAGGAAGTCAGTGGTGAGCCGTGCAGGATTCGAACCTGCGACCCACTGATTAAAAGTCGGTGGGTCGACAAACTTGCGCCGAATTCTTGATTATTCCAGACACTTCCAGTATCATCCAACAGGCGCTGATTGCCTGAAACTCTCGTTTAATATCAGTATGTTCCATCGCTCCTTATGACCTGCCAATTGGGTCTAACGAGTTCCGAGGAAAGCCGGACCCTTTTGTCCCCCGTGAGTCCCCCAAGGACATGGCCTCGGAAAGAACCTGATTCTGAGGAGCGACCTAGATGACTGAGAAGAAGAGCCTGACCGAAACCATTGTCCGCAACCTGACGGCGCCTGAGGGAAAGCGTCTGGAGGTGCCCGATGCCGGCTGCCCCGGACTCAAGCTGCGCGTGTACCCGACTGGTCGGAAGGCTTGGCTTTATGAGAAGCGGGTGAGAGGAGGACCGAAGCGCAAGCACAGTTTGGGAACGTACCCCCTCGTCTCACTGAAGATGGCACGCGCGGCTGCACAGGAGATTGCGGTCGAGGCGAATGCCGGCGTTGACCGGGTGGCACTAAATGCGGAGGCAAAGCGGACTGCCGAGGAACGTGAGAAAGCAACCGCGTCGGTGGGCCGCGCCATCGAGCATTATCACGAGTTGCATCTCGTGAACCTGCGCTCAGGCAGTGAACGCAGAAGAGTTCTAGCGCAAGCTCTGAAAACCTATCTCGACAAGCCGGTCACGGCATTGAGCCGGCCAATCCTACAGAAAGCGATAGACGAAAAAGCTGCTGGCGGCGCGAAGATCCAAGCCAACAGGATCAAAGCCGCGCTGAGCCACTTCGCTAAGTTCTTGTGGGAGCGCGGCTACCTCTCCGAGCACATCGGAGCGAACCTGTCCAAGGCGGTTAAGGAGCACGCGAGGGATCGCGTGCCGAGTATTGCCGAGGTTCGCGCCATCTATTCGGCGACCTTCGATATGGGGGATTTGTGGGGGCCGCTCTTCAGGCTCATTATCCTGACCGGTCAACGCCGAAGCGAAATCGCGGAACTCAGGTGGCGCGACGTGAACATGGCCGACCAGTGCCTGATCTATGGTGGTTCCGCAGTGAAGAACCGCCAGCCTCACATCGTTCATCTATCCGCTCCGGCCCGAGCCGAAGTCGAGGCTTTGCAAAATGGACAAGGCGGGGACGACTTTCTTTTCACAACGACGGGAACCACGCCCGTGTCGGGCATGTCAAAAGCCAAGAAGCGCCTCGATGCTTTCTTAGGCGCGGACTTCGAGCGTTGGCGTTTGCATGATCTTCGGACCGGGTTCGCGACTGCCATGGTCGACGCTGG
>NZ_JBELMH010000034.1:0-1727 GCF_042096055.1 Citreimonas sp.
TCGAGGCGCAGGAAATCGCCGAGAAGCTGGGCGTGAAGTTCCCGATCGACGTCGAGAAACGCATCGACGGCGGCGCGGCGGTGGGCGCGCACCGGACCTCGATGTGGCAGGACCTGGACATGGGCCGCCCGATGGAGATCGACGCGCTGGTCGGCTCGGTGCAGGAGCTCGGCCGCCTGACAGACACGCCGACGCCGACCATCGACACGGTGCTGGCGCTGGTCAAGCTGCGCGGCCGCATGGCCGGCTGCTACGGCTGAGCGGCCGGTTCGCGCGGAACGGCGAAAAGCGTCGCGGACCGCCGAACGGCCGTCAAACGACGACGACATTGCCGCGCTTGGGCCCGGCTTCCACATGCGCGTGCGCCGCGACGAGCTCGGCGAGGGGATAGGTTCGATCGATGACGGGGGCGAGGCGCCCTTGGTCGATCAGCGCCAGGATCTCGGTCAGCATGCCGCGCAGCCGCACGGGCTTTTCCAGGCCGACCGCGGCGAAGAGCGCGCGCTTTGTGCCGGCGCGGCCGGACGTCAGGATGGCCGGCAGGCGCTTCAGCGTCAGGACCGGGCAGAGGTACCGCCCGCCCCCGGTCAGCGCCGGCTTGGCCGCTGCGAACGTGGCCACGCCGATCGTGTCGAAGATCACGTCGTAGCCGGCGCCGGGCTGCAACGCCTCTTCGGCGGTGTAGTCGATCACGCGCGACGCCCCGAGCGACGTGACGAGATCGGCATTTCGGGCGCTGCAGGTGGCGCTGACCCGCGCATCCATGGCGGCGGCGATCTGGACAGCGGCGCTGCCGAGGCTGCCGGCCCCGCCCAGGATCAGCACTCGTTCCCCGCTCTTCACCTTCCCGAGTTCGTGCAGGTAGTGCCACGAGGTCAGAACCCCGTCGCACAGGACGGCGGCTTGCTCGTGCGACAGCGTATCCGGCTTGGCCATCAGGACGCCGCCCTCGTCGACGCAGATATGGCTGCCATTGGCGCCGAACTGCATGCCCGACTCGCCGAAGACCGCGTCGCCCGGCGCGAAACGGCGCACGCTTTCCCCGACGGCGATCACCTCGCCCGACAGTCCGGTGCCGGACAGCCCGGCGCGCGGTCGGCGCAGGCCAAGGAACGGCCGCGCGAACAGTGGCTCGCCCTTGCGCATCATGGTGTCGGCGCGGGTCACGGCAGAGGCCCTGATGCGGATCAGCACCTGGTTCGGGCCGGGTCGCGGCACGGGCAGCGTGACCGGCCTCAGGGTGTCCGGACACCCGTAGCGCGGGATGCACCAGGCGGTTCGCTGTTCGGTCACGGGCGGCCCTCCTCCATTTCCGGAATGGCGAAGGGAATGCCGGTTACCTTGCCACCCCGAAGGTGACGTAAGGTCACCCATCATTCAAGACCGAACCGGCCGCGCGTGGCGCGCACTGCCCGACCTGCTTTCGAACGGGTTCAAGGCGTCATAGGGTTGCTTCAATGACCGCGATGCGGGTCGCGGGACCGCTCACGCGACTGAACAGGATCTGCCGCCATGACCACAAAAGGCCAGCCGCCCATGCAGGGACGCGTCGGCGTCATCTCGGATACGCACGGCCTGCTCCGCCCCGAGGCGCTGGAGGCTCTCGAAGGTGTCGACCGCATCCTGCACGCGGGCGATATCGGCGATCCTGCCCATCTCGACGTACTCGCGCGCATCGCCCCGGTGCAGGCGATCCGCGGCAACATCGACCGCGGAGACTGGGCGGA
>NZ_JBELMH010000034.1:1827-5971 GCF_042096055.1 Citreimonas sp.
GCACGGAGGGTGTGACGTGACCGTCAGGATCTGCACGCTTGTCGCGGCGCTCGCCGCAACCCCGGTAACGGCGCTCGACCTGCGCGAGACCGGCCGCTACGACCTGAACCGCCCCGCCAGCCTCGACTACGATCCGACGTTCTGCGGCCTCTGGATCGCCAACGAAGGCCCCGAGGCCGTCCTCGTCACGCTCGACGGCAGCGAGCTGCGCCGGATCGGCAGCGACCTGTTCCGCATCAAGGCGATCGCGATCGAGGGGAACGGGTTGATCGTCGGCGACGGGATGGGCCGGATGCAGCGCCTGACCAAGGACGGCGAGCCGCTCGCCCCGCCGTTTACGCTGGAAGGTGGGCGCGCCGACACCGAGGGCATCGCCATCAACGCGTCCGGCGAGCTGGTCACCGTCGAGGACGACCCCGAGCGCCTGTCGTGGTTCGACCGTGACGGAGCCCTTCGCACCCGTATCGACACAATGACGTTGACCCCGCCGCTGCGCGAGGCGCAGGGCATCGCGATCGACCCGCGAACCGGGCACATGCTGATCGTCGACGACCGCGAAGGATCGAACAGCCTTTACGAGTTCACGCCGGACGGGGCGCTTCTGGCGCAGGCGGATCTGCTGCCCTACGGCATCGACCCCGAAGGCATCGCGATCCGTCCTGGCTCGGACCAGCTGTTCGTGGCCTTCGACGGCGGCGCGGAAATCGTCACGTTTCAATACACGCCCACCCTGCCCGAGGGCGCGGATCCGCTACCGCCGGGGGCAGATTGCATGATGTTCTGAGCGCACAGCCGTCGTTGCGCCATCGCCACCGCATACGTCGGGACCCGCCCGCGCCGGCGGTCGTCTCTGTACACACCCGCCCCGCTCCATTAAGCGGGACGCATTGGTACAAATCCGCTCGGCAAGACAAGGCCTTGGCCCTGAACCCGCAAGCCGAGCACCGGAATCCAGGCGAGAGACACCGATGCACCAACCGATCCCCCTTCGCGACCTGAGCCGGAACACGCTGTTCGGCTCCGGAGACATCCTCGTCCTGTTCGGAGAATTGTTCGGGCGCGGCTATGCAACCGGGTTGGTCGACGCCGCACGGGCGGCGGGCATGACGATCCTCGGGATCACCGTCGGGCGGCGCGACGACGACGGTGCGTTGCGCCCACTCACGGAAGACGAGCTCGCGCAGGCCGAAGCCAACCTTGGCGGCCGGATCGTCAACATCCCGCTGATGGCCGGGTTCGACATGGATGCGCCCAGCGGAGAGCCGACGCCGACCGACATGCTGCGGGAGATGACGCTCGACAACTGGCAAGAGTTCAAGCTCGACTGGGACCGTATCGCCGAGAGCCGTGCCATCGGAACCGCGCGCTTCGAGGCGGCGCTCGAGTCGGCGATGACCGAGCTGGACGCGTTGATCCCGGACGGCAGCAACGTGCTATTCGCGCACACCATGGCCGGCGGCATCCCGCGCGCGAAGGCGTTCCTGGCGATCGCCAACCGCGTCTACAAGGGTCGCGGCGACAGGTACCTGTCTTCGGACGCTCTGCTGGCGAGCGACCTCGGAAAGCTCATCCTGCAGAACTTCGACGACGTCACGGCGCATTCATTCGGTCACCTGCTGAACGGCAGCGCTCAGATAAGACAACGGATCGAAGCGACCGGCGGCGCTGTGCGCTACCTCGCCTACGGCTATCACGGCACGCGCATCCTGAACGACGGCGAGTATCGGTGGCAGACCTACACGAGCTACACGCAGGGCTACGCCAAGATGCGGCTCGAGAAACTGGCGCAGGACGCATGGGACGCCGGCATCGCGGCGACGGTGTACAACTGCCCCGAGATTCGGACGAATTCCTCGGACGTTTTCGCCGGCATCGAATTGTCGCTTCTCCCGCTTTTGCAGGCGGTGCGGCATGAAGGCGGCGGCCCCTACACCGACGAGATATGGCAGCGGTGCGAGGCGCTTCTTCGTGACGACGTGACGCTGGAGGATGTGCTGAAAATCGTCGGCGACTATCACGACGACCCGGTCATCCAGTCGTTCAACGACTTCGACGCCTGGCCGATGGCGAACAGCGCCGAGCAGGTCGAGCGCACCGTCGGCACGTCGCAGCAGATCGTCGCGCTGCATCGCGACCGCAAGCATCTGGTCAGTGACCTGCTCAGCAGTCTCGTCGTCGATGCGACGGGCAACATCATGCTGGCCGCGTCCAACGATCCGGAAGGTCCCGTCCGCTGGCTGGACCACGAGCACGTGGCGCGGCAGATCACCTCGAAAGAGGCACCTGGAGACAGCCGGCCCGTGTAGGCGTTCCGCAGACTGCGTGCCGCTCAGGCCAGCGTCGCCGGGTGGTTGCGCAACTCTAACACGCGGTCGGCAAGACGCTCGGCCTCGACCCGTGCGTGGGTCACGAACAGCGTGGCCGGGCGCGTCCGCGCGATCAGCGCCTCTGTCAGCGTCATCATCTGCTCGGCCACTTCCGGGTCGAGCGAGACGAACGGTTCGTCCATGATCAGCAGCTCGGGCCGCCCCGCGAAGGCGCGCGCCAGCGACAGCCGCCGCTGCTGACCCAGCGAGAGCTGGCCTGGAAACGCGTCGTCCCTGCCCGCCAGCCCGACGCGGTCCAGCGCCTCGCGCGCCGCGTCACGGCCCAGACCAGGATGCGCGAGCAGAAGGTTGTCGAGCGCGCTGCGCCATGGCAGCAGCGTCGGCTCCTGGAAGACGATGGCCAGCGCGTCGGGCCGCTCGATGCGGCCCTCGAACCGGGTGTCGATGCCCGCGACGATGCGCAGCACGGTCGACTTGCCGATCCCCGACGGCCCGACCAGCGCCACGGTCTCGCCCGGCGCGATGTCGAAGCGGACAGGCCCCAATACCTGTTCGTCGCCGAAGAATTTCGACCGGATGTCGACCCGGATCACGCGGTTCTCCAGCGTCGCACACGACGTTCCCACGGCTGCAGCAGCAGCCATTCGACGGCCAGCATCACCGCGATGAAGGACAGCGAGTAGACCAGCACCATCGTCACGTCGAAAAGCTGGAAATACAGGTGGATCTGGAAACCGACGCCCGACGACCGGCCGAGGAACTCGACCACCAGCACGATCTTCCAGATGACCGCGATCCCGGCCCGGGCGGCGCCCGTGATGTAGGGCGCAAGCTGCGGCAGCGTGACGTGCCGCAACCGGGCCCACCACGACATGCGGTAGACCTGCGCCATCGCGTCGAGGTCGGGCGACAAGGCGCGCGCGCCCTCGCGGATGAAGGTGGCGACGTTGGGGATCTTGTTGAGCGTCACGGCGAGGATTGCGGCCGTCTCGTTCAACCCGATCCAGAGATAGCACAGTACGATCAGCACCAGCGCGGGCAGGTTCAGAAAGATCACCAGCCACGGGTCGAGCCAGCGGTTGACCCGCTCGGACCGACCCATCGCCAGCCCGAGTGCGACACCGAAGGCCATGGCCAGGGCGAAGGCCCAGATCACGCGCAGCAGCGTCGCGCCGAGGTGGTACGGCAGGGTGCCACTCGCGACCTCCCGCACCAGCGGGTCGATCAGCGCCCAGGGCTGCGGCAGGACCTGCGGGTCGGCGCCCAGCGTCGCGGCGACGATCCACAGCACGAAAAGCCCGGCGATCGACAGGGCGGATGTCACCGCGGGATTGCCGGTCATCGGCCCAAGCCTACTCCAGATCGGCGAACAGGCCGGCGGGTATTTCGGTGGCCTCGCCCACCAGTTCGGCGCCACCGAGCGCGTTCATAAGGGCAAGCATCCGGTTCGCGCCCTCGATATCGACCGGACCGCGTGCGGGGATGCCGGCGATCCAGTCGCTCTTGAGCAGGTCGAACTCGGCGTCGCTGCCCGCGTTCATGTCCGGGCGGATCGCCTCCCAGGCTGCGTCGCTGGTGGAGAGCAGGTCCTTGGCGTCGCGGCTGGCGTCGTAGAACGACTGGGCGAGGCCGGGATGCGCGTCGAGGAAGCTGCGCTTGAAGTAGTAGCCCAGAAGCGGCGTGTCGATGTCGAGCCCCAGCGCATTGCCGGCCTCTTCGACCGAGATCAGCTCGCGCATGCCGCCGGCCTTCATCTTGGCCAGGAAGTGCCAGAAGTTGATCGCGCCATCGAGTTCGCCCGAGAGGCCGGTCTTGAA
>NZ_JBELMH010000034.1:6071-33470 GCF_042096055.1 Citreimonas sp.
GGAAGTGCCAGAAGTTGATCGCGCCATCGAGTTCGCCCGAGAGGCCGGTCTTGAAGATCAGCGGCGGCGCGCCGAAGACCTGCTCGGTCTCGGCCTTGAGGTCCATGTCGTGCTCCTGCTGCGCGTAGGCTCGCAGGATCAGCCACGACTTGTCGAGCGGCCCGCCCGCGATGCCGATCTTACCCCCGGCGAGATCGGCGAGGTTTTGCGCCTCGCTGTTCTCGGGGACCAGCAGACCGCCCACGGCCTTCGAGTACGGGATGAACACGTAATCCTTGCCGGCCGCATTCTGCCGCGCGACCCAGATCCAGTCGGCCACGGCCATGTCGGCCTCGCCGCCCTCGACCGCGACGCGGGTAGCGCCGTTGTCGGCATAGCCCTGGATCTGCAGGTCGAAGCCGTGCTTTTGGTCCAAACCCTGCTCGACGATCGTGTTCATCTCCCAATTGACGGTTCCGATCGCCAGCGTGGCGGCGCGGATCGTGGGCAGGTCCTGCGCCGTCGCGGCGGTCGCGAACGCGACGCTGAACAGCGCCGCGGCGCCGAGGCGGTTGACGATATCGAACATGGCATTCCTCCCATTCACGGCCCGCGCGGTGCCGGGCAGTCCTGCGGCGCAGGCCTATTCCGCCCGGCGCGAGACTTCGTTCAGGTCGGCGTCGAGCATGATGTCGAACTGGTTGCCGCCCTTGCAGATGACGTCGTCGAGGTCGTAGCCGCCGTCCTCCATCTCGATGTCGTCGGGCGCCATCTGGCATTCCATCTCGGCCAGCCTGGCCATGATGCGGTCGACGGTGTCCTGGTCGACGTGCGGGGCGGCAATGGCCGGCCCGGCCATCACGGCAAGCAACAAGGCGATGCGTTTCATCAACCCCCCCTACTGGATCGAGAACGTGACCTGCTGCGCCCCGCCGGTCGATCCGGGGATGCGCAACACATGGCTGCCGGGCTTGATCGCGATGAAGGACAGCGTGGCGGTGCCGGCCTTGTCGAACTCGATCGAGTCGATCGCCATGGGACGGATCTCGATCGAATTGATGACGATCTCGTTCATCCAGATCGCGCGGAAGAACCCCGCCCCCTCGACCGCCAGTTCGGCCGAGCCATCAGCGGTGATCTCGAGCTCGTAATAGGCGCCGGATTGCAGCACGCGGTCCTCGCCCAGCGGCTGGCCCGAGGCGAGCGTGAGCGGGATCGGCTCTCCGCGGTTGCAGGCGGCGAGCAGCCCGGCAAAGCCGAAATCTGTGCAGAGCGGCGCGGCAGCGGCACCCGACCCGATGCCCGTCGCGACGATCCCCGCGGCGATCAACCTCTTCATACGCGATCCTCCCTCGTGTCAGTCCGGCGTGACCACCACGCCCCAAGGCTGCTGCCCCACCTGGATCGACTTGATGGCCTTCTCGGCCGCCACGTCGATCACCGTGATGTCGTTGGAATTGCCGTTGGTGGTCAGCAGGTATTGCTGGTCCGGCGTGAAGCCGAGCTGCCAGACCCGCTGGCCCACCAGGATGTAGTCGATGACCTCGAGGCTTTCGCCGTCGATCACCGCCACGCGGTTCGCCGGCCCGAGCGCCACGAAGACGCGGCTGCCGTCGTCGGTCACCTTCACCCCAACCGGCTGCAGCCATTCCGGCAGCACGCCCGGAACCTCGAAGCCGATCTTCTTGACCAGCGTCGGCGTCCCGTCCGGCGCGATGTCCATCACCGACACCGTGCCGCCGATCTCGGACGACACGAACAACCGAGTGCCGTCGTCGGTGTACTGCGCGTAGCGCGGGCGCTGGTCGACCAGCACGTTGTGCTTGATCTCGTAATCCTCGGTCGAGATGAAATGCGCCATGTTCGTCGTCTCGGACGTGTTGACGACGAAGCTTTCATCTGGGCTGATGCCCATGCCCTCTGGCTCGACCCCCACGGGCACCTCGGCGAGGATGGTTCGCGTCTCGGTATCCGTGACGGTTACCAAGTTGTCGTCCTCGTTGGCGATATACAGGTGCCGTCCGTCGCTGCTGATCACGAACAGTTCGGGGTCGGGGCCGGACGGCAGGCTGGGCAGTTCCTCGTAGGTGTCGGTGTCGAAGACCCGCACCAGATCGTCGTCCGACGCGCAGACGTACAGCTTCGACCCGTCGGGGCTGAGCGTGATACCACGCGGGCGGTTGCCGCCGAAGAACTCGTCCGTGACTTCCCACGTGTCGGTGTCGATCACCGTGATCGTGTTGCCGCGCTCGTTCGATACGAAGGCCTTGTTGGCGAGCGCCGGCGCAGTGGAGGCGACTGTCAGGATCAGGGCGGCGAGGGTGGATTTCATCCCGGGCTCCATCATTCGAAGGCGGTGCAGGCGGATTCGGGCCGGTCGAGCCCCAGCGTATCGAGCGGCGAGACCTGGTGCAGGAACCCGTCCTGCGGGCTGACGCTGACGGTGATCATCCCGTCATACAGCAGGATCGGCTGGCGCAGTTGGCCGTTCCAATTGCGGAAGGTAACCTTCTGACCCTTGAAGGCGGCCAGCTCGAACGCGTCCGACAGCGCGTAGTCGCGCAGCGCCATCGGGTCGGAAGTCGTGGCGCGGGTCACCGCCTCGCCGATCACGCGCAGGGCAAGCCAGACGTTGTAATCCTCGGGCCGGACGTAGCGGCGGGTCAGCTCCTCGAACCGGGTGTGGAACTGCGTGGCCCCCCACGCCTCGTGCGCGCCGTGGAAGGTGACCGGCCGCAGCCCGGCCGAACCCATGACCGGTCGCGGCGTCCACAGGTGGAACGGCAGGTAGCGCGCGAAGTAGTCGGTGGCGTCGGCGGCGACGACCACATCGTGCTCGGCGGCGTCCTGCGTGTCGACCGGAAGCTGTCTCTGCACCAGCACGTGGCCGGAATCGGTGCGCCGGGTGCCGCCGCGATCCTCGAGGGTTCGGTCCTCGGTGACCTTCACGCCGAACTTCGCGGCCGACCGGCGGTAGGCGTCGGCCAGCGCGACGTCCTCGGGGTTCGATCCCGCGATCAGGAACCACCGGCCCCACCGTTTCCAGACCGCGTATTGCGCTACCGCGTCCGTCAGCATCAGGTTCGAGGGCGCGATGTGCAGCAGGTTGGCGCGGCAGGCTTCGTCGCGCAGGGCGACGTCGGGTGCGCTTGCGTTCAGCACCAGCGCGCCGGCCTCGGCGGCGCGGTCAGTCAGGCGCAGCAGGTCGTCGCCCTCGGCCATCACCACGATCAGCCCCACGCCTGCGTCCAGCAAGTCACCCAGCGCGGCGTCCGCCTCAGCAGGCGGGACGGCGACGGTCTGCGTCTCGTATGTGTGGCCCAGGAACCGGCCCGTGGTGCCGTTGTCTTCGTCCGCCAGCCGCGCGCCGGCAAAGCCCAGGTCGTCCGGCTGCAATTCGTAGCGCGAGATCGGCAGCAGCCGCTGGTAATCGACGCGCAGCACCGCGGCCTTCACCTCCAATGCGGCGGCCGGTCCGGTCAGGCACACGGCCGCAAGCATCGCCAGAAGCGAAACGAAAACGCGATTCACATCGACCTCCCCGACCCGGGTTCAACCCTTGGGCCTCTCCTCGCCAACCCTGTCCCAAAGCGCCCGGTGCACAACCGATACCTTTGGTCGGGTTGTGAGCATCAGCGTACCGGCTGCACGATGACCGACGAGTCTTATTTTCTAAGAAGGCTTCCCATGCATCGCCTGGCTACCCTGCTGTTTTTCCTTGCCGCCGCGCCACTTAGCGCGGGCGAACGGGTCGCCTTCTTCGGGATCACGCTGCTCGACGACACCGTTCAGACCGCACGGGGCAACGAAGCCGAGCAAGAGCGGACAAGGATGCTCGAGACCCTGGTCGCCGATCGTTTCGCCGCAGAGGGGTACGAGCTGGTCGACATCGCCCCGGTGCAGGACAAGCTGGACCGCGTCGTGAACCCGGCGAAATGCAACGGGTGCGACGCGCGGATGGCCGCGGATCTGGGCGCCGATTTCGCACTGGTCGGCGAGGTGCAGAAGGTGTCGAACCTGATCCTGTCGATGAACCTGCAACTGCGCGACGCCACGAGCGGCGAGACGATCAAGGGGCGCGTGGTCGACATCCGCGGCAACACCGACGAGTCCTGGTCGCGGGGGATGCGCTACATCCTCAAGACGGCGTTTTTCCCCGAATAACTTCACGGTCGGCGTCCGGTTCAGTCGGGTGCGGAGTACGGCGCGACCACCTCCATCGGATACCCATGCGCGTCCCAGCCGTCGGTGCCCTCGGGGAACCAGTGGACGGCGCCATAGCCCCATTCGACCGCCCGTCTCGCGGCGTTCCAGCTCATCCAGCATTCGGCGAGGCAGAAGATCACCACCGGATGCGCCGAGTCTCCGCCGGTCGCGGCCTCCAGCCCGGCGCGGAAGTACGCCTCGGTGACGTCGGCCAGCGCGCCGTAGCCCACGTTCGGAAGCCACAGCGCGTCCGGGATGGTGTCGCGCGGCTTGTCGCGCCAGATCGTGCCCTCGGGCAGGTTCGCGGGTCGCGGGGCCTGCGGCAGCACGTCGATGAACGCCGCGCCCTCGCGCCACAGCGCGTGCGCCTCGTCCGGGCCGACAACGGTGGCGCCGCGCAGCGTCTCGGGGACAGGAGCGCGATAGGACTCCATCCGGTAACCTTCGGGTTCGGGAACCTGCGCGGTGGCGGTCGCCGGCAGTCCCGCCAGAAGCAGGAGCGCCAGCGCCCGGATCATTGCGAGACGTCCAGCACCGCGTCGCCCATGTCGCTGACCAGCGGCACGCCCGCCTCGGACAGGATCGCGTCGATCTCGTCCTGGTGGCGGCGGATGAGCGAGTTGAGCTCGCGCTGCCAGACCTTCTCGCCCTGCCGCACGCCCATCGTGATGCGGTAGTGCAGACGCGGCGGCAGCGTTTCATTTATCAGCGGGATGACTTTCAGGCCGGGATGGTCCTGCTTGACCAGCGGCCCACCCAGCGGCCCCCAGAGGATGGCAGCGTCGATCTCGCCCGCTTCCAGATCGTCGAGCATGTCCTCGGCCGGGCTTTCGTTGCGCCGGTCGACGAAGAGAGCGTAGGACTTCGCCTTCCCGATCAGGCCGTTGCGCCCCATGTGCGTCGCCGGCGGGCTACCCGCCACGACGCCGATCCGAAGGCCCTTCAGTTGCGGATCCGACAGTGTCTCGACCTCGGCCAGCGGGCTGTCCTCGGGCACGATCAGTGCGTAGACCGACGTCATGTAGTGGTTTGTGTTCAGCACCAGCTCGTGCCCCTGGGCGTAGCCCATGATCACGTCGCACTTCTTGGCGCGCAGCGTGTTGCGCACGAAGCCCGTGGCCATCGGGAACCATTCGTAGCGCACCGGCAGGCCCAGCTTCTCGCCGATCAGGTCGGCGAGCGCGTTCTCGTAGCCCGGCGTGTCCTTGCCGGACATGGGCAGGTTGGCCGGATCCGCGCAGACCCGCAGGGCGTTCGTCGACACCAGATCCGAGGTCTGCGCCCGGCCGGGCGTGGCCGCCACGGCAAGGCACAGAAGGATCAGCGGTGCGACGACGCGGTCAGCCCATGCACGCATTTTCCATCTCGCGCACCAGGTCGGACTTGGCTTCTTTCTTGGCCGGGCGTCCGCGCGGGATCGCATCCATGCCGCGGGCCGCGAGATAGACGTAGATGTCGTCGAGGTAGCACATGACGTTCGGGTTATCGCCGAAATGCGGCATGACGGAATTGCCGTTCTGCCGGCCGTTCACCACCACGTCGACGAAGTCGTAATACCCCATGTTCACGGCCGAGTTCTTGATCTTGGGCGCGTAGGTCGAGCCTTCGCCGTCGGGCCCGTGGCAGACATGGCATTCGGAATGGTAGCGCCGGAACCCCGAGAACGTCTGCCAGTCCACCGTGCCGTCCTCGGCCACGTTGAAGGTCTTTATATCCTCGTCGTTGTAGTAGATGCCGTCCTCTTCGTAGGCGACCGCGAAGTCTTCCGCGTGCTCAGCCGGCTTCACGGGCTGGTCGCTCCAGGCTTGCGCCAGGCCGAGGGACGGAAGCAGGGCGCACGCTGCGGCTGCGGCGATGGAACGGGATGCGGTCCGCATCATGGGGCTCACCTTTTGCAAGTTTTGTCGGAAAAGGCTGGCGCAGGATCACCCCGCGCCAGCCCAGTCTCGATTCAGGCGTCTCAGTCGGGCAGCGCGAAGACGGTCAGCTGGCCGCCGAGCGCGGTGTAGTCGCTGAGCGCGGCGTAGCCGCCCACGGCGCCGAGACCGTCGTTCGGGTTGGTCAGACCGGCCGCGAGCCCGATGCCGGCCCAGCCGCCGATGCCGGACAGGATGCCGACATACTGCTTGCCGTCGGACTCGTAGGTCATGACGTTGCCGATGATGCCCGACGGGGTCTTGAACCGGTAGAGTTCGTCACCCGTCTCGGCGTCGATCGCCTTCAGGTAGCCTTCGAGCGTGCCGTAGAACACGATGTCGCCCGCGGTGGCCAGAGCGCCCGACCAGACCGAGAACTGCTCGGGGATCGACCACTTGATCTCGCCGTTGATGTTGTCCCAGGCGATGAAGTTGCCCATGCCGCCGTGGCTGTCGGGCGCCGGGTACATGGCGAGCGTCGCGCCCACGTAGGGCTGACCGGCGGTGTAGGCCACGCGGAACGGCTCGTAGTCCATGCAGACGTGGTTGGTGGGCACGTAGAACAGCTGCGTCTCGGGCGAGTATGCCGCCGGCTGCTGGTCCTTGGTCCCGAGAGCGGCCGGGCAGATGCCGGTCGAGTTCACGTCCTCGCCGTTCTGCTCGGTCGAGTACTGCGCGACCACTTCGGGCCGGCCGTAGGTGTCGGACTGGGGGTCCATGTCGACGCCCGTGGTCCAGTTCACCGCCGGGTCGTACTTCTCGGCCACCAGCAGTTCGCCGGAGACGCGGTCCATCGTGTAGGCGATCCCGTTCCGGTCGAAGTGGGTCAGAAGCTTGCGCTCCTCTCCGTCGATCTCCTGCTCGGTCAGGATCATCTCGTTGACGCCGTCGTAGTCCCATTCGTCATGCGGGGTCATCTGGTAGACCCACTTGGCCATGCCGGTGTCGATGTCGCGGGCCATGATGGTCATGGACCAGCGGTTGTCGCCCGGGCGCTGTGACGGGTTCCAGGTCGAGGGGTTGCCGGTGCCGTAGTAGACCAGGTTCTCGTCCGTATCGACCGCGTACCAGCCCCAGGTGGTGCCGCCGCCGATCATCCACTGGTCGCCTTCCCACGTGTTGGTGCCCGAGTTCTCGCCGACCGGCTCGCCCAGGTGCGTGGTGTTCTGCGGGTCCATCAGGATGTCTTCGTCCGGACCCATGGAATAGGCGCGCCACACCTGTTCGCCGGTTTCGATGTCGTAGGCGGTCACGTGGCCGCGCACGCCGAATTCACCGCCTGAGATGCCGACCAGCACCTTGTCGTTGACCGGCAGAACGGTTGCGGTGTTGGTCTCGCCCTTGGAGGGGTCGCCGTTGACCTGCTCCCATACGACCTCGCCCGACATCGCGTCGAGTGCGACGACCGTAGTGTCGGCCTGGTGCAGGAAGATCTTGCCGTCGGCATAGGCCACACCGCGGTAGACGGTGTCGCAGCACATCACCGCGATGACGTCGGGGTCCTGCTTGGGCTCGTAGCGCCACACGATCTTGCCCTCGTTCGCGAGGTCGAGCGCGTAGACGATGTTCGGGAAGGGCGTGTGGACATACATCATGTCCCCGATCACCAGCGGCGAGCCCTCGTGCCCGCGCAGGACGCCGGTCGAGAAGGTCCACGCCACCTGCAGGTCGCCGACGTTTTCCTTGTTGATCTGGTCGAGCTCCGAGAACCGCTGGTTCTTGTAGTCGCCGGTCTGGATCGCCCACTGCGTGGGGTCCGACATCTTCTCGACGAGATCGTCGTTCGCCAGCGCCGGCGAGGCGCAGGCTAGGGCGATCCCAGCCGTCAGGATTCGAAGGTGTTTCATTACGTTCCTCCCATTGGCGCGGCCGGGGCCGCAAGGTGGCATGCCGGGCGAAGCTGCCCCGCGATGCCGGTCATGGCCGGGGCGGCAGGCCTCCCCGCCGCCGCCCCCGCCGGTCACGCGGTCACGACCCTCCGTCCGCCTCGGCGGTGAAGGTCGCGAGATAGGCGATCACGTCGTTGCGCTCTTCCTCCTTGCGCAGACCCGGGAAGGCCATCTTGGTGCCCGTGGCGTAGTCGCGCGGCTTCTCGAGGAACGCGGCAAGCTCTTCGGGCGTCCAGGACTTGCCCTCCTCGCGCAGCGCGATGAGCGCGTCCGAGTAGTTGAAGTCCTCGAGGGCGGCGATCTCGCGGCCGACGACGCCGTTCAGCATCGGGCCGACCTTGTTCTGCGCGCCCTCGCCGACGGCGTGGCAGGCCATGCACTTGCGAAAGACCGCTTCGCCAGCAGCCGGGTCGCCCTGCATCGCGTGGCTTTCCGCGAAGGCCAGCACGGGCATCGTGACGAGAAGCGTTGCTGCTGCGAGTGTTTTCATCATCTTGAACCGTTTCCTTGGGATTTCAGTAGAGGCGTTCGGCATGCCAGGCGACGTGGTCGCCGGCGAAGCTGTTCACGAAGAAGTACGAATGGTCGTAGCCGTGCTGCACCCGGAAGGTGCCGGCCTGCCGCCGGCGCGCCATCATCGCGGCCAGCGCCTGCGGGCGGAGCAGATCGAAGAACTGGTCGTCTCCGCCCTGGTCGACCAGGATGTCGCCCTTCCAGCCCTTGTCATCGAGCAGCATGGTGGAATCGTGGTCCGCCCAGCCTGCCTCGTCGTCGCCGAGATAGGCGCTGAGCTGCTTGCGCCCCCAGTCGCTTTGCGTCGGGTTGGCGATCGGCGCGAAGGCCGAGACCGAGTCGAACTGGTCGGGGTTGCGCATCGCCAGCGTCAGCGCGCCGTGTCCGCCCATCGAATGCCCGGTGATGCCGTGGCGCCCGTCGACCCTGAACTCGCTGGTCACGATGTCGCGCAGCTCGTTCAGGACATAGTCGTACATCCGGTAATGCGGCCGCCAAGGGCTGCGGGTGGCGTTCACGTAGAACCCCGCGCCCTGCCCCAGGTCGTAGGCGTCGTCGTCGGCGACGCCGTCGCCGCGCGGGCTGGTGTCGGGATAGACAATGGCGATCCCGTGCTCGGCGGCGTGTTCCTGCAGGCCCGCCTTGGTCATGGCGTTCTCGTGCGTGCAGGTCAGGCCCGACAGGTACCACAGCACCGGCACGGGCCCGTCCTTGGCCTGCGGAGGCAGGTAGACCGCGAAGGTCATCTCGCATCCGCAGGTATTGGAGTCGTGCTTGTAGACCCCCTGGACCCCGCCGAAGCTGCGATTTTCGGAAACGATCTCCATCGCGCCCTCAGAACTCCACGACGGCGCGGATCGACTTGCCCGCGTGCATCAGCTCGAAACCTTCGTTGATCTGGTCGAGCGTCAGCTTGTGCGTGATCATGGGATCGATCTCGATCTTGCCGTCCATATACCAGTCGACGAATTTCGGCACGTCGGTGCGGCCCTTGGCGCCGCCGAACGCGGTGCCCTTCCAGACCCGGCCGGTGACCAATTGGAACGGGCGGGTGCCGATCTCGGCCCCGGCCGGCGCCACGCCGATGATCACCGAAACGCCCCAGCCGCGATGCGAGCATTCCAGCGCGTCGCGCATCACCTGCACGTTGCCCGTTGCGTCGAAGGAATAGTCGACGCCGCCGATCTGGTCCTTCTCGGTCTTGGTGATCTTGATGATCTCGGCCTTCACGTCGTCGACCTTCTTCGGGTTGACGAAATGGGTCATGCCGAACTTGCGCGCCATCTCTTCCTTGTCGTCGTTGAGATCGACGCCGATGATCTTGTCGGCGCCCGCCATGCGCAGGCCCTGGATCACGTTCAGGCCGATGCCGCCAAGGCCGAAGACCGCGGCGGTCGAGCCGATCTCGACCCCGGCGGTGTTGATCACCGCGCCGATGCCGGTGGTGACGCCGCAGCCGATGTAGCAGATCTTGTCGAAGGGCGCGTCGTCGCGGACCTTGGCCAGCGCGATCTCGGGCATCACGGTGTGGTTCGCGAAGGTCGAGCAGCCCATGTAGTGATGGATCGGCGTCCCATCGAGCATCGAGAACCGCGTCGTGCCGTCGGGCATCAGGCCCTGACCTTGCGTGTTGCGGATCGCGGTGCAGAGGTTTGTCTTGCCCGACAGGCAGGAATAACACTCGCGGCATTCGGGCGTGTAAAGCGGGATCACGTGGTCGCCGGGCTTGAGCGTGGTGACGCCTTCACCCACCTCGACCACGACGCCGGCGCCTTCGTGGCCCAGGATCGCGGGGAAGATCCCCTCGGGGTCGGCGCCCGAGCGGGTGAACTCGTCGGTGTGGCAGATGCCGGTCGCCTTGATTTCGACCAGCACTTCCCCAGCCTTGGGGCCTTCGAGGTTGACGTCCATGATTTCAAGCGGCTTGCCGGCCTCGAGGGCCACGGCGGCACGTGTGCGCATGTAGTACCTTCCTTCCTGTCACCGGTCCCAGCAGGCCGGCGCGTTTCGGTCAAAGTATGGTGGACCGGTGTATACCCGGACAATGCAGACTATAGTTTGCAATCGGTGGCGTAGACAGCCGCCGGGGCGTGCGCCATCCTCCCGACCGAGGGAGGGGTTTGCCATGACGACGCGCGCATTCTTCGCGGCCGCACTGCTGGGCCTGGGGTTTCCGGGCGTCGCGGGGGCCGCCGACTTCTCGGACCCGACATGGCCGTGCATCCAGCGCAAGGTCGAACGTCTTTCGGTGGGCCTGATGTGGCCCCGGCCGATCCCCGAGGACATGCCGCAGGACCCCGCGCTGCGCGACGCGGTCGAAGGGCTCGGCGCCAAGCTGGCCGTGCGGCGGATCGAACCCGAGACGTTGAAGCCGGATATCGCCGCCTTCGCCGAGTCGCATGGCGGAGACGCCGATCTGCTGGGCCACGTCTTCCAGCAGGTCTTCGACAGTCTGTCGCAGCGACGCGCGCGCATCATCGACGGCATCGCCGAGTTCTCGCTGAGCCAGATCGCGCTGTCGGAACGGATCGAAGCCGCGCGTCAGGAGATGGACGCCGAGATGGCGAAGGCCGATCCCGACTTCGACAAGGTCGACGCGCTCGAGGAGCAGATCGACTGGGACCAGACGATCCACACCGATCGGCAGCAATCCATCACCTACCTGTGCGAGACGCCGACGCTTCTGGAAAAGCGGCTCTACAGCATCGCGCAGCTGCTTCAGGCCGAGATCGAGGGCTCCTGACTCATTCCCATTCTAGCTCGGTGAAGGCGACCGTTGCGTTGCGCGGGTTGTGGGCGTCGAAGAGCTGCCAATGCGGTCGTTCGTCCTCGGCGATTTGCGTCACCGCCTCGCCCAGCCTTTCGCCCGCATCTATGGCGGCGCGCGTGTCGTGGGCCAAGATTTGCAGGTAGCGCGCCAGCGGTTCCGCGCCGTCGGGCCACGGCAGCGACGGGCCGCCATGCCCGGGCACCACCTGGCGGATGTCTTGTCCCTGAAGGTCCTCCAGAACCCGCTGCCAGCCGCGCAGGCTGCCGTCCAGCGCGGGCGCGTGATCGTCGAAGACCAGATCGCCCGCGAACAGCGTGCCCGTCTGCACGTCGAACACCGTCAGGTCCGTGCCGGAATGCGCGGCCGGCCAGGCGCGCAGGTGCAGCACGCGGTTTCCGAGGTCGATCGCGGTCTCGTCTTCCACCGTAAGCGTGACGCGCGGCACCTGCGTACCCAGGAACGCCTGTGGGCCGATCTCCCTTGCAAGGCTCTCGCGGTAGTTGGCCTGCCGGTCGGCAAGCGCGCGCGGCAGACGCGCATGCCCGACGATCTCGGCCCCCGCCTCGGCGAAGACACTCGCGCCGAAGACGTGGTCGGGATGCACATGCGTCAGGATCACGTGGCTGACCTGCAGGTCGGTCCGAAGGCGGATCGCGCGCCACGTCGCCTCGCCCATCCAGCGGGCCGAGCCGCTGTCGATTACCGCCACGGACGCCTCGCCGATCACGATGGCGAGATTGGACACGTCGCCGCGATTAGCCTCGTCCGGCTCTTCGATGTGGCCGCGGTGGACGTGCACGCCCTCGGCCACCTCGACCATCTCAAGCGCGTCTCCCGCCGGCCGGCACCGCGGAATTGAAGCCGTTCCCAACCCCGCAAACGCCGCAAGATCAGGCGGTTGCCCCGCCAGCGCCGCCTCGCACTTGGCCTGCGCCACAGCCTCGAACCCCGGCAGCAGAACCTCGCGGCACTGGCCTTCCGTCGTTGCCAGACACATCAGCACCACCGCCTCGAACATGCCGCCTCCTCCCGTCCACAGCCTGCCACGGACGGCGGCGCAGGCCATACAGACTTAATGAGAGGTGTGCGTAAGGCCGCGCGCGTGGCACACTGTGCCCGTCCCCATGCAGGAGGAGGAGGCATGGCCCGCACTCTCATGTTCGCAGGGGCGCTTGCCCTGCTGGCGGCGCCGGCGCTTTCCGGCGAGACGGTCGAGAACCCGCTGACGACAAGTGCGACCTGGCAGTCGCTGCAGTTCGACGTGCTGGGCGACCGGCCGGTATCGGAGGCGCAAAGCCCGCTCGCGCTCGACGCGCCCTACCGCGCGAGCGACGCGGCGACGGTGCCGATCGTGCTGCGCCAGACCGACCCGTCCGTGCGGATCGAGGCAGCGACGCTGGTGATCGACGAGAACCCTGCTCCCGTCGCGGCAGAGTTGACGTTCTCCGAGTCCATGGCGCCGGTCGAGTTCGAGCTTCGCGTGCGGGTGAACCGGTATTCCAACGTCCGCGTCATCGCCGAGACGCCCGGGGGGCTGTTCATGTCGGGCCGCTTCGTCAAGGCATCGGGCGGCTGTTCGGCCCCCGCAACGCGGGCACCCGAGGTGGCGCTGGCGAACCTCGGGCAGATGAAGCTGCGCACGTTCGAGCCGGCGCCGATTTCGACGCCCCGGCGCGAGGCGCAGATCATGCTGCGCCACCCGAACTATTCCGGGCTGCAACGCGACCAGGTCTCGCAACTGTTCATCCCCGCGCATTTCATCGACCATCTCGAGGTGTGGCAGGGCGATGACCGGCTGTTCACGATGGACGGCGGCATCTCGATCTCGGAGAATCCGGTCTTTCGCTTCAGCTACGACGACAACGGCGCGCCGGCGCTGACGGTCCGGGCGACGGACACCGAGGGCAACCGGTTCGAGCAATCGCTGCCAAAGGACGCGCAGGGCTAGAAGCAGACCAGTTCGGCCTCGGCCTGCGCCCGGCGCAGGTCGGTGACAAAATTTTGCGCGGCCACGGCGCTGTTGAACACCGCCATCCGTTCGCCGCCCACGCGGCGCATCGCCAGTACGGTCTCGGCCTGCAGGTATTTCTCGTAAGGCAGGATCGACGCGATCTCGTCGATCGAGCACGAACACTGTTCCAGCACCTGCCGGCTGTTGCCGTTGGTGGCCATGCAGGCAAAGACGTAGTCCGCCCGCGCCGCGGTGGGATAGTCGTTGTAGCGCTGCGCCGCGTCCTGCGCTGGCGCAGCGCAGGGCAGCGCCAGCAGGACCGCAGCCGCCGCCAGCCGGGTCATTGCGTCTCGTCCTCCAGTGCGTCGAAGGTGATGGCCGAGCGATAGACCGGCGCGTCATCGCCCGGCGCCTCGGCCACGAGGCTGAGATACCAGCCCGGCACCTCGTCGGACATGGTCACCGTCAGCGCGAGATCGCCGAAGCCCATCATCCGGTCGGCGTTCGGATCGCCGCGGAACGGGTGCAGCGTGATCGTTCGGGTCTCGACCGTCTCGCCGTCCACGCTCGCCTCGCCCTCGACCACCTCGGAGGGCTGGACCAATGCCTCTTTCACGCGGTTGCGGATGTAGAACGGGCTGCCGCCGGCGGCCTCGGCCATGTCGCGCACCACGGTCTCGTAGAAGTACATGATCATCGGGTTGCCGACGCTGGCGGGAAAGCTGCCGAGGTTGCGGTACTTCTCGCCTTGCCGGAACTCGATATCCGCCATGCGCGCCTCGTCCTTGCGGATGTCCAGCGCGATCGTGCCGGTGTCGCGTTCGGCCGCGTCGGGTTTGACGCTGTTGTCGACCTCGCGGCTATAGACCAGCGAGCGGTCGAGCGGGATCGCGTCCAGCGTGCCTTCGCGGAACAACAGATCATAGGTCTCGGTGCCGCTCGCCGCCGTGGCGGACGCCGGAGCCGCCAAGCCCAGCGCGATGACCCCGGCCGTCAGGATGTGTTTCATGAATGGTTCCTCCCGGGATCGAGACTAGGCACCTGCCTTGCGGTGTCACCGCCGACTTTCGGCGCAGTCACGCTGCTGCCGCTCAGCTTCCATTCGATCAGGGGCCGCAGGCGTGACACGCGCACCGGCTTGGCCATGACCGAGAAATCCTCTTCGCGCCCCGCATTGCGCAGGCTTTCGCGTCGATCGGCCGTGATCATGATCGCCGGCACGTGCACCCCGGTTTCGCTGCGGATGCCGCGGATCGTGTCGAGCCCGGTATCCGCGTCGCCAAGCTGGTAGTCGACCAGCAGGATGTCGGGCGGCATGCCGATCTCGCGCACGTGGCGCAGAGCGGCGTCGGTCGAGCGCGCCGCCAGCACCGATGCCCCCCAGGCCTGCAGCGTCTGCGTCGTCGCGAACAGCACGGTCTCGTCGTTCTCGACCACCATCGCGATGCAGTCGTGCAGCGTGTCGCCGGCAAGCGCGGGCGGCGGCGTGTCTTCCGCCACCTGCGTGGCGCGGCCGACGACCTCGAACTCGATGCAGAAGACCGAGCCGACGCCGATCTCGGACGACATCCACAGCCGGTGGCCGAGATGGCGGCAGGTGCGCTCGACGATCGACAGGCCCAGCCCCACGCCCGAACCCGCCTCGGCGTTACCGGCCCGGGCGAATTCGTCGAAGATGCGGGTCTGGTCCTCCTTGCCGATGCCGATACCGGTGTCCCAGACCTGCAAAACTACCCTGTCACCGCGCCGCCGGCAGCCCAGCAGCACGCGCCCGCCCGGGCGCGAATATTGCAGCGCGTTGACGACGAGGTTCTGGACCGAGCGCAGCAGGTAGACCGGGTCGGACCGCACCTCGGCCAGGCAAGGGACCATGCGCAGCTCGACGCCCTTTTCCTGCGCCAGCGGCATCTGGTCCTCGAACACGGTCTGCATGACGTTGCCCAGGCACAGCACCGACGGGTTCACCGCGTCCTGATCGGCGCCGTCCAGCCGCGAAATGTCCAGAAGCGCCCGCAACAGCTGCTCCATGGACGAGAACGCACCCTTGAGCCGCTCGATCATCGGCGCAAGCTCGGTACCGGTTGCGTTCTGGCGCAGCGTGGCGATCAGCAGCTTGGCGGCGTTGATCGGCTGCAGCAAATCGTGGCTGGCCGCCGCCAGGAAGCGGGTCTTGGACGACACCGCAGCCTCGGCGCGCTCCTTGGCCAGGCGCAGCTCCTCCTCGACGCGGGCCTTGGCCTCGTATTGCTGGGTCAGGCTTTCGTTCGCGGTGGTCAGTTCCAGCGTGCGCTCGCGCACCCGGTTCTCGAGCGTCTCGGTCGCGCGGTTCTCGAGCGTGACGTCCTTCAGCTCGACCAGAAAGCCCCCGTCGGGCAGCATGTTGGCCTGCAGGTCGAACACCTGCCCGGCATGGTTGCGCACCTTGCGGCGCATGTGCCCGTCGCGCATCAGCTCGTCGCGCCAGAAATTGACGTCGAGCAACGCGCGTTCGCTGACGTGGACCCGGCTGGACAGCAGCCTCAGCAGCTGCTCCAGCGTCATCCGGCGCTGCAGCGCGGTGTAGGGCAGCCCGGTCAGGTGGCGGAACTGCTTGTTGTGGATCACCAGTTCGCCGGCGGCCGAGAAGCTGCACATGCCCGAGGTCATGTTCTCGAACATCGCCTGCAGGTAGTCGGCCTGCCGGTCGATCAGGTCCTCGCGCTCGGTCCGGTTGCGCCGCACGATGGCGGTGATCTCGGTCAGAAGGATCACCATGTTGTCGTGCGAGGTGCGCTGCATCGAAAGCTGGTACCAGCGGTCGTCGGTCAGTTCGAGCACGACCGACAGCGCCGGCGCGCCGTTGCGGACCGGCTCGATCGGCCGGTCCGACGAACGCAAGTGGCGACTGCGCTGGATCAGCGCGGCGTAGTCGGTCAGCGCGAGGCCAGGCACCACGCGGTCCGAAATGTCGGGCAGCAGGTTCAGGAACAGGTCGTTGCACACGTCCAGCCGTTCGTCGGTGAACAGCGCAAAGCCCTCGCCCATCGCCGATAGCGCCTCGTCGAGGTTCTTGCGCGTGCGTTCGCGCTCGATGCGCACGCTTTCCAGCTCGGTCGTGGCGCGAGCCAGGTCACGGTCGCGCGCGGCGACCTGTGACTGCAGCTCGATCGCGGACTGAAAGGCGCTGTAGGCGGTCTGGCTGACGTCGTTCTCGCGCGTGGCCCGGCGCACCAGCGCCTCGATGATCCGGGCCTGCCGCGCAAGCTGAACCTCGGCGGGTTCCTCGGGATCGACCAGGTTCAATGCAGCCGGTTCCTCTCGGGGTCGAAGAAGGCGATGCCGACGAAGGTCTGGTTCATGTGCAGGCCGCAATGCTGCTCGCCGTAGGTGTTGAAGCCGAAGACCCGCCGACGCCGGAAGACCTCGTTGGCGGCGGCGCCCAGCTGCTTCTGCTCTATCTCCAGCCGGCGCAGCACGCAGTCGAAGCCCAGGATGAAATCCGGCCGCTCGCCCGCGGGGTCGCTGACGTCCAGTTCGTGGTCCAGCGTCTCGATGATCTCCTTGCCGCGACCCAGCACCATCACCAGCCCCTCGTCGATGGCGGCGAGAAACGACAGCGCTTGCGCCTCGCGCACGCCGCTGACGGCGCGCACGTAGTGGTTGCGGTTGTGCCGCACGAGCATCGGGTTCTCGGCGAAGACCTCGGGCGACAGGTCGCGCACGTCGCAGCCGACCAGCCGCGCGAACTCGGTCGCGGCCGGCGCGCCGTTGATCTCGTAGACCATGCGTTCCTCGGTGTTGGCGGCGGTGATCACCAGCTCGCGCCCCTCGGGCAGGAAATGGTCGAAGCTGAGGCCCTGGTAGCGCAGGTTGGTCTCGATCAGCAGCAGCAGGGCGGCGTTGTCGTGGAACGCGCCGTTGCGCAGGATGCGCGTGCGCTTGAACGACAGCCCGTCCCCGGCCGAGCCGCCGAAGACAGGGATGCCCTCGAGCATGGTCTCGAGCACCGAGGCGAGCAGATCCTCCTGCTTGGACAGCCCGTCGGCGAAGACCAGCGCCAGCCGGCTCCACCCCGCGGTGTGGGTGAAGCGCGTATCGGCGTCGCGCACCTGCTCGATGATCGCGGCAATCGACAGCGGCTTGAGCGGCTCGACAAGGGTCGAGGCGCAACGGAAATGCTCGCGCCGGAAGGCGATGAGCAGCAGCGCCTCGTCCTGGTAGCCGTCGGCGGTGATCTGCCCGGCGGTGGTGCAGCCAAAGACCGGCACCCCGTCGAGCGCGTCCTCCAGCGCCGGGGCCAGCGCGTCGCAATCCAGCCCGTCCGGCACGAAGGCCAGCACGAAGCACGTGTCGCCCGGGTCGATCTGCGCGCTGGCTTCGCAGGCGGCCGTGGCGGCGTCGCGCGCGAAGGACTGCGCCACCGTCACGTGACGCGGGCGGCCGGTGTCCGGCTCTCCGTCGCGCATGCCTAGTGGCACAGGAAGCTGCGCGCTTCCGGCTCTCCCTCGTCGGCGAGGATCTCCTGTCGCGCGGCCTCGACCATCAGCGCCGCCTGCGTGCGGTTGCGCACGCCCAGCCGGCGCAGCAGCGCGGTGATATGCGCCTTCACCGTCGCCTCGGCGAGGTCGAGCTCGTAGGCGATCTGCTTGTTCGGCTTGCCGGCGCAGATCAGCTTCATCACCTTCTGCTGCTGCGGCGTCAGCGAGGCGAGCTTGGGGTGCACGGCGTCCGGCACAGCGTCGGCCTGCCCGTCACGCTCGCCCAGCCGGTAGTCGCTGGGCACGTGCTTGCGGCCCTTCGCGATCTCGGCCAGCACGGCCTGCAATTCGTCGACCGGCGTGTCCTTCGACACGAACCCGGCGCAGCCTTCCTGCATCAGGGCGCCGACCAGTGCGCGCGACGCCAGCGACGAAATCACCAGGATCGGCGTGTCGGGCACCCTTGCCCGGACCGAGACGAAGCCCGAGATGCCGGCCACGTCCGGCAGTTTCAGGTCGAACATCACCAAGTCGGGCTCGAACCCCGCGTCCAGGACCTTGAGCGCGGCGCCGAGCGAACCGGCCTTCTCGATTCGACAGGATGTGAAGACGCCCTTCAGCGCGCCGGCCAGCGCGTCGCTGTAGAGCGGATGATCGTCAACGATCAGGACGGACGAGATGGATTCGGCCGGCCCACTCACCTTGAAATGTTGCATTTGCGTTCCTCCCCGAAAAGGAGGCTATCGGAGCGTCCGCATATTGCAACACATAGTCGCCGAGAAGTTGTTCTAAGGCAGCCCGTGGCCGCGCCCCGCGCCCGGGCGCGGACGCAGCTTTAGCGTGCCGCCAGCGATGGCGGCGCAGGGCCTTATTCACCGGGTCGCAGGGTCAGGCGGCCTTGGGTTTCCGGCTTGCCACATGGGTCGCGATCGCGTCCATCAGCGGCGGCGACAGGCAATCGTAGGGCGTCAGCCCAAGCTCGGTCAGGCGGCCGCGAATCTCGTCCATGCGGGCCGGTTCGACCCCAGATTCGATGATCGACGACACGAAAGCCGCGAAGGTCGGCGCTGCCCAGCCGCGCTGCGGAGACAGTTCGGTGTGAACGAAATCAAGGCCATGGAACGGGTGGTTCGGGTCCTCGATCCGACCCACCATGTGGGTGCCGCAATCCCGGCAGGCATGGCGCTGAATCGCCGCCGTCGGGTCCACGATGTACAGCTTTTCCGCGTTCTCGGTCACCTTGACCTTGTCCCGTGAAACCACGGCGATCTGGCTGAAGATCGCGCCCTGCGGCTTCCAGCACTTGGTACAACCGCAGACGTGGTTATGCGCGGTCTGGGCGCCGACCTCGACCACAACGGGGCTCTTGGTGCACTTGCATTTCAGGGTGCCCCCGGCTAATCCCGGCTTCTCCGGCGGGATGCCGTTATCAACCTGCGGATGAATTTTCACATGCGCGTATTTCCGGGCGGCGGGCTTGTCCGCCCCGCCTCGGGAAAAGATGTCCAGTAGTCCCATGGGTGTCCTCCCCTCCTCCGCGCCGCTGTTCTGCGGTCGGGTCGCGTCGATTGTCCCGAAGCGCGGCGTCTGTCGCAATTCAGCGCTTAGTCTTAATCCGACCGTTGCCGGCACTCGCTCGATGCGGACGCCGGACACCGCCGAAAGTCGGCATCCCCAGTGCCGCGCGCGCCTTGCATCCGGCAGGGTCCCCCGCCATCCTCGCCCCGACCTGACGAGACAAGAGCCGAGCCATGACCGCCGGGCTGCGCGTGGAGAACCTCAGATTCCGGTACGGTGCGCGCGAGGCGCTCGGCGGCGTGTCCTTCGAGATCCCGCCGGGGCGGTTCTGCGCGCTGCTCGGCCCGAACGGCGCGGGCAAATCCACGCTGGTCTCGCTGCTGACGCGCCTGTTGGTCTCGTCCGAGGGGCGCATCTCGATCGCTGGGCACGACCTTGGCCGGCACCCGCGCGCGGCGCTGGCCGATCTCGGCGTGGTGTTCCAGCAGCCGACGCTCGACCTCGACCTGAGCGTGCGGCAGAACCTCGCCTATTTCGCCGCCCTGCACGGCCTGCCCCGGCGCACGGTGCCCGACCGGATCGAGGCCGCCTTGGGTCGCCTCGACATGCTGGAACGCGCGGACGAGAAGGTGCGCGCGCTGAATGGCGGCCACCGACGCCGGACCGAACTGGCCCGCGCGCTGCTGCACAAGCCGCGCGTGCTGCTGCTGGACGAACCCACCGTGGGCCTGGACGCCGCGTCGCGCGCCGGCATCACCGCGCATGTGCACGACCTCGCGCAGAACGACGGGCTCTGCGTGCTCTGGGCCACGCACCTGACGGACGAGGTGCGTGATGGCGACCGGCTGCTGGTCCTGCACCGGGGCAAGATCATCGCCGACGGCGAGACCGGCGAGATCCGCGGCGACAGCCCCCTGTCCGACTGGTTCCTCGACCGGACCGGAACGCCGGTATGACTTGGGCAATCGCCCTTCGCGCCATCGTCGGGCGCGAATTCCTGCGCTTCGTGCACCAGCGCGAGCGCTTCCTGTCGGCGCTGGTTCGGCCGCTGGTCTGGCTGCTGATCTTCGCCGCCGGTTTTCGCGCGGCGCTCGGGGTGTCGATCATCCCGCCCTACCAGACCTACATCACCTACGAGACCTACATCGTGCCCGGCCTGTGCGCGATGATCCTGCTGTTCAACGGCATGCAAAGCTCGCTCGCGCTGGTCTACGACCGCGAGATGGGGTCGATGCGCCTGCTGCTGACCAGCCCGCTGCCGCGCTGGTGGCTGCTGTTCGCGCGCCTCGTCGCGTCCAGCGCGATCTCGGTGCTGCAGGTCTACGCCTTCCTTGCCATCGCCGCGCTGTTCGACATCACGATGCCCGCCTGGGGCTACGTCGCCGTGCTGCCGGCGCTGTTCCTGGGTGGCATCATGCTGGGCGCGCTGGGGCTGGTGCTGTCGAGCTTCGTGCGCCAGCTCGAGAACTTTGCCGGCGTGATGAACTTCGTCATCTTCCCGATGTTCTTCCTGTCCTCGGCGCTCTACCCGCTGTGGAAGATGCAGGAATCCTCGTCCCTGCTGCGCGACATCTGTGCGCTGAACCCGTTCACCCACGTGGTCGAGCTGATCCGCTTTGCGCTCTACACCCAGTTCAACGGCCCTGCGCTGCTGTGGGTGCTGGTTGCCTCGGGCGTCTTCTGCCTGGCCGCGATCTGGGGATACGATCCGGCGCGCGGCCTGATGAAACGCAAGGGGTAGGGCGTGTCAGGCCTCGCGCTCGCTCAGCTGCACCGGGCGGCACTTCCAGCTTGCGATGCGGTGGCCCGGATGCGTCACGACCCATTCGGCCAGATGCGGCTGGGCGGCCATCAGGCAGGTCATCGGCGTCACGTCGGTGAATACGAGCGAGCGTTCTTGGCACGTCTCGCCCTGAGAAATCGCGCCGGACATGCATGTCACGAAAAGCAGTTCGATCATGGTATGCTCCTGTCAATGCATCCTTTAGAATGTAACTTCTTTACCACATACGCGCCGCCCAGCCTAATGGATGCGTCTAAACGGCGCTTTTGTTTCCCCCTGGACAACGCGCCGCGCGCAAATGCGTATTTTCTGACCAGTGATGGTCTCCCTGCCCGGGCATTCGGCGGAGCCGACATGGGGGACGTCGCGTGAGGCGCCTGCAATCGCTTCGGGCGCGGCTTGCCGCGGGCGGTGCGATGTTGACCGCCGGCACCGTGCTGACCGCGATGACGCTGTTCCTCGGCATGGGACGTGTGGCCGATGGGCTCGGCACTGCGCTCGCGGCCGAGGCGCGCATGGCGCAATACTCGATCCTGTCGACGCGCGTCTCGACGTTCCTCGTGATCGCGACCGAGGCGGTGCAATCCGGTCTGCCGGCCGACACGCGGGCCGAACGTGTCGCCCCGGTGGTCGAGAACATCCACGCCACGTTCGCGCAGCTCGAAGCGGACCTCGGCCGCGCCGTCGCCGCAGCCGAGGACGCAGGCCTCGACCAGCAATCGCGTTTTGGCACGCAGTCGCTCGGGCTCGCTCGGATGCGCGCGCTGCTCGACAGCACGGTGCGCGGCCTTGCGGCGCCCGGGCAGGACCGCGACGGGCTGCGCGCGCATCTGGACAGTTTCGCGTCTAATTTCGACCCGCTGCTGAACCAGGCGGTGAACACCGAGGTCCTTCTGCGGCGCGAGGCGCTGGAACGGGTCGAAAACCTGCGCGGCACGCTGTCGCTGCTGGCCATCGTCATGGCCGCGCTGGCGCTGGTCGTGGTGCTCGCCTTCTACTTCGGCCTGATCCGGCCGCAGTTCCGGCGGCTCGACCGTTTGCGTCAGGCCGCCCGACAGATCCGGCACGAGGATTTTGCCATCGCCCTGCACGACACGCGCCGCGACGAGATCGGTCTGCTTTACGCGGAAACCGAACGGATGGCGCAGGCGCTGGCGCGGCGGCAGGAGGCCGTGCAGGCGGAATGGGCTCGCCTCAGCGAGACCGTCGACCGGCGCACCGAAGAGCTGCGCGCGGCCAATGCGCGTCTTGAACGGGCCGATGAGACGCGCCGCCGCCTCTTCGCGGACATCAGCCACGAATTGCGCACGCCGCTGACCGTGATCCTGATGGAGGCCGAGATCGGCCGCGCCGCCTTTCCCGAGGGTCGCGACGCCTTCGCCACGATCGAGACCCGCGCGACGCGGCTCAACCGGCGCATCGACGACCTGCTGCGCGTGGCGCGGTCGGACACCGGCGAGTTGCGGCTGGATCCGCGGCCCGTTTTCCTGCCCGACCTCTTCGCCGAGGTGATCGAGGAGGTCGGCGCCGAATGCGACAACGCGGGCCTCACGCTGACCGCACAGGACCCGCCGCATCAGCGCGTGTCCGTCGATCCCAACTGGCTGCGGCAGATCGTGTCGGGCCTGGTGCGCAACGCCATCCGCCACGCGCGCGCCGGCGGCGCCATCCACCTTGCGGCGCGGACGGACGCGGATCGGATCGAGATCGCGGTCCTCGACAACGGCGGCGGCATCCCACCCGACCGGCAGGCCGCGATCTTCGACCGTTTCACGCAGGGCAGCGAGAACAGCCAGGGGTTCGGCATCGGCCTCGCGCTGGCGAAATGGGTGATCGAGGCGCAGGGCGGGCAGATTGCTGTGCAAAGCCCCCTGACCCGCGACGAGGCGCTGGGCGACGCACCCGGCACCAAAGTGTCGCTTCGCCTGCCCTGCGAACCGGACTAGACTGCGCCCATGTCCGCGCGGCTGCTCATTGTCGACGACGATCCCGGTCTCGCCTCGGCGCTGGCCCGCGGGCTTGCGCGGCATGGCTATGTCACCGAAGAGGAGAACCGTGCGGACCGCGCGCTGCCGCGCCTGCTGGATCAGGGGTTCTCGGCGGCGATCGTAGACGTGATGCTGGGTGCCGACAGCGGGATCGACCTGGTGCGAAGCGCCCGCGAGGCCGGCGCGGCGATGCCCATCCTGATGCTCTCGGCCCTGTCCGAGGTCGAGCACCGCGCCGCCGGGCTCGAGGCCGGCGCCGACGAATACGTGGTCAAGCCGTTCTCGTTCGACGAGCTGGTCGCGCGCCTGCGGGTCCAGGAGCATCGCGCGCGGATCAGCGCGTCGAAGACCGCACGGCTCGACCTCGCCGACCGGTCCCTAAGGCGCGGCGATAGCCACGTCGCGCTGACCGAGCGCGAAGCCGATCTGCTTGCCCTGCTTGTCCGCAACGCTGGCCACCCCATGCCCCGGGGCGAGATCTTCGACACGCTCTGGGCCCGCGAGGGTAGCGGCGCCGAGAACGTCGTCGACGTCTACATCGGCTACCTGCGCAAGAAGCTGTCGGCGCAGGATTTCGGGTTCTCCATCGCGACCCGGCGCAACAAGGGCTTTTGCCTCGAAGGCGATCTGCCGCGGATCGAGTGAACGCCCCTGCTTGCAGCCTTGCCAAAGCCTTGCGCCTGACGCGTGCCGTCCGGACGGGCCTTCTTAGAATATAAGAATTGCATGAATCTTCGCCCCCTCGCACGCTGAGGACACGGCAGATTTAGGAGGAAAATCATGGCCTGGAGCAAACCCAAGCTGCGCGAGATCGAATGCGGCATGGAAATCAACATGTACGGCCCCGATGGCGAGGAAGACGCCGGCGGCGTGCTGTTCTGAAACGGCTCGCGCGTGGATCGGCCCACATGACCATTCACGCGCGGATCCTGGGTGCCGCCGCCGGTGGCGGTCTGCCGCAATGGAATTGCGGATGCCCGAACTGCGAGGCGGCGCGCCGGGGCGTGATCCCGTCGCAGACCCAGTCCTCGCTTGCCGTCAGCGGCGACGGCGAGAACTGGGCGATCCTGAACGCCTCGCCCGATATCCGGATACAGATGGCCGCGGCGCCGCAGCTGCACCCGACGGGCCTGCGGACGCTGCCGTTGCGGGCGGTTCTCGTCACCAACGGCGACATCGACCACGTGGCGGGCCTTCTGACGCTGCGCGAGACTCAGCCCTTCGCCCTGTTCGCGACGCCCGAGATCCACGATGTGCTGGCCGCGAACCCCATGTTCGACGCGCTGCGGCCGGACGCGGTGCGCCGCGAACGAATTCGGCTCGACGCGCCCTTTGACGTCGCCCCCGGCCTGCGCGCCACGCTCTACCCGGTGCCGGGCAAGGTGCCGCTCTACATGGAGGGCGCCACGGTCGAGACCGGCCTGATCGGCGAGCAGACCGTCGGCGTCCGGCTCGAAGCGGGTGGAACGGTCGCACATTACGTGCCCGGCTGCGCCGCGCTGACCGACGATCTGCGCGCGCGTCTGGCGGGCGCCGACGCAGTGTTCTTCGACGGCACGCTGTGGCGTGACGACGAGATGATCCGCGCCGGGCTGGGGCAGAAGACCGGCGCCCGCATGGGCCACATGTCGATCAGCGGCCCGGATGGGTCGATCACCGCCTTCGCCGGGATGGATGTGGGTCGCAAGATCTTCGTCCACATGAACAACACGAACCCGGTGCTCGACCCGCGTGCACCCGAACGGGCCGAGGCCGAGGCCGCTGGCTGGACCGTGGGCCACGACGGAATGGAGATGACGCTTTGACCGCCAGCAGGGAAGACTTCGAACAGCGGCTGCGCGCCATCGGCGCCGCGCGGTACCACGATCTGCACCCGTTCCACGACCGGCTGCACGGCGGGCAGTGCACGATCGACGAGGTGCGTGCCTGGGTCATCAACCGCTACTACTACCAGCATTCGATCCCGATGAAGGACGCCGCCTTCATGTCGCGCGTCGAAAGCCCCGAACTGCGGCGCATCTGGCGCTCGCGGATGGAGGATCACGACGGCAAGGACGGCAACGAGGGCGGCATCTGGCGCTGGCTGCGCTTGGCCGAAGCGGTCGGGCTGGATCCCGACTACGTCGCCAGTTGCCAAGGCGTTCTGCCGGCGACCCGCTTCGCCGTCGATGCCTATGTCCGGTTCGTGCGGGAAAAGACCCTGCTCGAGGCAGTGGCCGCGTCGCTGACCGAGCTTTTCGCGCCGAAGATCCACGCCAATCGGATCGAGGGGCTGCTGAAGAACTACGCCTTCGCCAACGACAGCGCGCTGAGCTACTTCCGCCACCGCCTGCAGGAGGCCCCCAAGGACGTCGCCTTCGGCCTGTCCTGGGTGCTCGACCACGCCGACACGCAGGAGCGGCAGGACATGGCCGCGAACGCTCTGATCTTCAAGACCGACGTGCTGTGGTCGCAGCTCGACGCGCTGTGGGGCGCCTACGTCTCGCCCGCGCGCATTCCGCCGGGGGCCTGGCAGCCCGACACCGCCACCACGCTCGCGGCGGTTCGCTGATGGAGCGCGACGCGATCCCTGTTCTGCCGCGCGGGGTGCGCCTGCACTTCGATCGCGTGCGCGAGGTCTGGGTGCTGCTGGCGCCTGAACGGACGATCGTGCTCGACGCGATCGGCCACGCGGTGCTGTCCGAGATCGACGGCGTACGAGACTTCGGCCAGATCACCGCCACGCTCGCCGCGAAATACGACGCGCCCGAGGCGCAGATTGCCGAGGACAGCGCCGGCTTCCTGCGCGCGCTGCGCGACCGCCGGTTCCTCGAGACGAAGGAGCGCGCATGACCACCGTCACACCGCCTCTCGCCATGCTCGCCGAGCTGACGCATCGCTGTCCGCTGGCCTGCCCCTATTGCTCGAACCCGCTGGAGCTGACGCGGCAGGACCGAGAGCTGCCCACCGAGACCTGGATCGACGTGTTCCGCCAGGCCGCGGATCTGGGCGTGCTGCAGCTGCACCTTTCGGGGGGCGAACCCGCCTCGCGCCGGGATCTCGTCGAGCTTGTCGGGGCGGCACGCGAGGCCGGGCTTTACACCAACCTCATCACGTCCGGGATCGGGCTGACCAGGCGCCGGCTCGAGGCGCTCGACGCCGTGGGACTCGATCACATCCAGCTGTCGCTGCAGGGCACCGACGCCGAGATGGCCGACGAGATCGGCGGCTACCGGGGCGGCTTCGCCCGCAAGTTGCAGGTCGCCGAATGGATCGGCGAGATCGGCTTTCCGCTGACGCTGAATGCGGTCCTGCACAGGCGCAACCTGCACCAGCTGCCCCGCGCGCTGCAGATGGCCGAGGAGATGGGCGCCCGCCGGATCGAAGTGGCCACGGTGCAGTTCCACGGCTGGGCGATCCGCAATCGCGCCGCGCTGATGCCGACGCGCGAGCAGGCGCGCGAGGCCACGGCGATCGTCGCCGAGGCCCGCGCGCGGCTCAAGGGCCGGCTGGTCATCGATTACGTGCCGGCAGATTACCACGAGGATTATCCCAAGCGCTGCATGGGCGGCTGGGGCTCGACCGGGCTGAACGTCACCCCCGAGGGGCGCGTCCTGCCCTGCCACGCGGCCGAGACCATCCCGCATCTGCGCTTCGACACGGTCACCGACCGGCCGCTGCGCGAAATCTGGTACGACGGCGAGGCCTTCAACGCCTATCGCGGCACCGACTGGATGCAGGAGCCCTGCGCGTCCTGCGACCGCAAGACGGTCGATTTCGGCGGCTGCCGGTGCCAGGCGCTGGCGTTGGCCGGCGACGCGGCGGCCACCGACCCGGTCTGCCGCAAGTCGCCGCTGCGCGCCGAAGGCCGCGCGCTTGCGGCGGCCGAAAGCGCGCCTACGGATACGTTCGAGCCGCGTAGGATGCCGCAAGGCGTCTGACCCCGCCTCCGGTCTAAGCGGGTGACCGCTTCGCTGCCAGGCGCGGCCGCCGCCGCGAGGCGGGCCCAACTGCTGGACAATTCCGCCTTCATGGTGTCGCACTAGGCCCACCACGCGCTTGACGAGGAGAGGACCAGCCATGGACGGATCGCACCTGAAGCAGAGAACCGGCGGACAGGTCCTCGTCGACCAGCTTCTCGTCCATGGCGCGGATTGCGCCTATTGCGTGCCGGGCGAAAGCTATCTCGAGGTGCTCGATGCACTGCACGACGTGCGCGACCGCTTCACGCTCTACAACGCGCGTCACGAGGCCGGAGCGGCCGACATGGCGGAGGCCTACGGCAAGCTGACCGGCAAGCCCGGCATCTGCATGGTCACGCGCGGGCCGGGCGCCTGCCACGCCGCCGTGGGCGTTCACATCGCGTTCCAGGACTCGACGCCGATGATCCTGCTTGTCGGGCAGGTCGGGCGCGATACGATGGACCGCGAAAGCTTTCAGGAGATCGACT